>DAOWHF010000236.1:0-12780 GCA_030641565.1 Methylomarinum sp. | reverse complement strand
CTCAATCTTTGCACCACGCCAACCATAAATTGATTGATCATCGTCCCCCACCACAAATAGATTATCTTTACCTTCTGTCAGTAACCGCAACCAGGCATATTGAATGGTATTGGTATCTTGAAACTCATCCACATGAACCTGCTTAAAGCGATCTTGATAAAATGCCAACACATCGGCATTATCGCGTAATAATTCATGCGCTCTAAGTAACAATTCAGCAAAATCCACCAAGCCTGAACGCTGACAAATATCTTCATAAGCCTTATAAAGTTGCAACATCGTGCGATGATACTTATCTCCCGACTCAACCATGTGCTTAGCACGAATACCCTCATCTTTTTGGGCGTTAATAAAATACATCACCTGTTTAGGCGGCCATTTTTTGTCATCGATATTAAGGCTTTTAACTAAGCGTTTTATTACCCTAAGCTGATCATCCGAGTCCATAACCTGAAATGTATCTGGTAACTTCGCTTGCTCGGCATGCAGCCTTAACAAACGATGTGCCAAACCATGAAAAGTGCCTATCCACATTGAGTGTGCTGAAATATTAAGCAAATCCTCAACCCTGCCACGCATTTCCTTTGCCGCTTTATTGGTAAAAGTCACTGCCAGAATATTGTGTATGGATAGCCCTTGCACATGTATCTGCCAAGCAATTCTATGCACCAAAACACGCGTCTTACCACTCCCCGCCCCTGCGAGAATAAGCATTGCCTGATCAGGAGCAGATACAGCTAAACGCTGCGCATCATTTAAACAATCAATTATTGAAATATCGTTATCCATTTTTTCCCTTGCACATTTCTGGAAGCTCTGTATATTTGATAAAATTAATCACCCCGTAAAGGGCATCATAAAAATATAGAGAGGTATTAAGCATGAGCTTTAATTACAAACTTTTAATTAACAAAGAAATTAACATTGGCGAGAAAGAAACGAAAATCCGCCTAATTGCAGGCTCTATCCTATTATTTGTCTCACTTTTCACTGCTAAAATCATTTTACTTCTTGCTGGATTAATATTGGTAGCTACTGGTTACACACGCGTTTGCCCAGCCTATTCAGCAATGGAAAAGAGCACTTGCGAAGAAACCGACGCTACAAAATAAATACTTAAGATACAAGGACGTATTTTACTTTATCATCCATCAAATAACCGATTATTATGACGGGCTATGCAAATACAGTCTATAAAAGGACTGAAATTTGTCTTAAAAAATCCAAAAGGTAATACACCTTTTAATACCCAAACATTCCTTCGTGACAAAAACATTCACTATCCCTGACAACCATTCCCAGCGTTTTAACCTGCATAATGAAGTCCATGCTCGTGCACCTATCGGTTTAACACTTCCTGCAAGAAGCAGCTTTCTTGCTCTATCCATAAGCAGCGAAGAAAAAAAACAAGAACGCACTCACTTAAGCAACCTTTGTGACCGCTATGGAATTACACCGCCTAAAGAAGATGCTGCGCACTTTAGTGCAACCATGGATTCATTTAAAATTCGCTGGGAACAGCATGGCGAATTTAGCTCTTACTGTTTTTATGTTCAGAACACTACAGAAGAACCTTTTTCAAAATTCGCTCTAGAACAGGTCCCTGTTGAATGGCTTAATCAATTACCCGGAAAAACAATTGTTGCAGCTCATGCTTCAATCATTGAGTCCAGCCCCTCCACTCTAAATCCTGAATCCATTTCTGAATTTTTCGCAGGCAATCCTATTGTTGGCGCAGAAGTGACTGGCGGAGCCGCACAGGCCTACACCGATTTTAAAATACATGCTGATGGATTTAGCCGGTTTCTGATCTTAAACCACCAATTAAAATCAGCCCAAGCAGGACGCTTATTACAACGCTTATTTGAAATTGAAGTCTATCGAGTCATGGCTTTACTTGCCTTCCCTATAGTCAAACGACTCACCCCACAACTTAACGAAGCAGACTTGCAACTCATCACCATCACTAATGCAATGGCTCAAAACGATAGCAATGACGGTGAATTACTGGATGAATTAACCACCCTTGCTGCCGAAGTAGAAAACAACATCTCCACACACCAGTATCGCCTAGGCGCAGCCAATGCTTATTACAATATAGTGAGCCAACGCATTGAAGATTTACGCGAAGTTCGTATCCAAGGCATTCAAACCATTGGCGAATTCATGAAAAGACGCCTGGAACCAGCCATCAATACTTGCACATCCACATCCAGCCGGTTTAATTTGTTATCTAAACGAATCAGCAATGCAGGACAACTATTACGCACCCGTGTCGATATTACTATTGAAAGACAAAATCAAGCCTTGCTGACATCAATGGATTTACGGGCAAAAATGCAATTACGTTTACAAGAAACAGTTGAAGGTTTATCTATTGTGGCTATTACCAGCTATGTCGTCAGTTTAATAGGCTCAATGACCAAGGCAGCTAATACCACAGAGTGGGTTGATTTAAACCCTACTTTAGTAACAGGCATATCCATCCCTGTGGTTCTACTGATTGTTGCTTTAGCTGTTAGGCGGATACATAAAAAAATCCTTACTGATGATTAAACTCACTAAATGTAGCTTTGATGCAGCGACAAGGAACCGACCTATAAGAATCTTGATTCCATTGCATTTCATCAAGGCTACAAATCATTAATCCTCTTGTTTAAACTCACCTTCAATCACATTTTCTGGTTTTGCCTTAGTTTGTTGAAAAGGCGAACCTGCCTGCATATTAATCAATTGATTTTCAATCACATATTGTGCAAATTTTCGACGTGCTTGCGGAACCAAACATGCAAACCCCAAAATATCGGTAAAAAAACCTGGCGTTAATAACAATGCACCGCCAACCAACAAAATAGGTCCTTCAATCATCTCATAGGCTGGAATCTCACCTCTAGACAAATTGCTTTGGAAGCGTTGCCAGGTTGAAAAGCCCTGCTGTCTTAGCAACCAGGCACCTAACACAGCCGTAAATACCACCAATAACACCGTTGGAAATACACCTACAATCCCACCAATTTGTAGCAAAAGATATATCTCTACAAAGGGTACGATTAAAAAAAATAGAAAAATAACTTGTACAATTTTCATTAGAACCTCTTTTTATCTTAACAAGGCTGGCATCCTACAATATAAGGTAGAGCGGGCTTCAGTCCGCTATTAACACCACACCTCAACATGGCGGACTGAAGTCCGCCCTACAAACCTTCCCAGGGCTCAAACAATCCAGTAACATCTACCCCAAACATATCCAGTACTCGACCAACACCTTCATCTACCATTGCAGCAATAGAATTAGATTTGCTATAAAAAGCAGGCATAGGCGGAAAAATAATCCCGCCCATTTCAGTCACACTGGCCATATTACGAATATGCGCTAGATTTAATGGCGTTTCACGCGGCATAATGACCACTTTACGACGTTCTTTTAATGCCACATCCGCTGATCGTGTGATTAAATTATCACCAAAACCATGAGCAACTGCCGCCAATGTCTTCATCGAACAAGGCGCAATAATAACACCCTCAGTTTTAAATGAACCACTGGCTATACTAGCGGCAATATCATTAACACCATGAACAACATCTGCCAATTCATACAACGCAGAACGCTCCATCTCCATTTCATACTTTAAATTAACCAAGCCAGACGATGAAATCACCAGATGTGACTCCCATTCATCCTGCTTTTGTAATACTTGCAACATCCTGACACCATAAATAGCACCCGTTGCACCCGTCATTGCAATGACTAATCGTTTTTTTTGCTTCATTTATACCCAACCTGAACAATCTTGTTCTATTGTATCAGCTCCAGCATGTTATCGGCTGCATCCACTAAAGCATCGATCATCTCTTCGCCGCTGGCAATATGCCCTGCATTAGGTAATACGATAAATTCTGCATTCGGTAAGGCTTTAGATAAACTTAACCCCGCTTCAATAGGGCAAACCAAGTCACACCGCCCGTGAACAATAACAGTAGGTATATCTTGCAAATCTTTACTATGATCTAAAATCTGATTCTCAGCAATAAAATACTTATTCTGAGCATAATGCATTTCCATTTGCACCTGCTGTACCATTTTTTCTGTCACATGCGTGGGCTTATTCGGTGCTTGATAATCCTGCATTAAAGCAACTTGCCCTCCCCAGTTTATCCAGGCCTTAGCAGCACGCCTTTTAGTCAATTCATCATCACCAAAAACAGCATCATACAAATCTTTAACTAACTCTGCTTTTTCTGACACGTACACACTTGCTTGCAATTGTTGCCATGTTTCTGGATATATTCGCCCTGCACCGTCTTTAGCAAACCAATCTAAATCCATCTGCCTAGCCAAAAACACACCGCGAATCACCATACCTAAAACAGCTGCCTTATGTTGCTGAGCATACAATAAAGTTAATGCACTCCCCCAAGAGCCACCAAACAACAACCACTGCTTAATATTTAATTGCTGACGAATACGTTCCATATCATCAATTAAATCTTGCGTGGTATTATTTTCAATTTCACCAAAAGGCAGTGATTGCCCACAACCTCGCTGATCCATCAGAATAATATGATATTTTTGCGGATTAAAAAAACGACGATGATCTGGCTTAGTCCCGGAACAAGGACCGCCATGAAGGAAAATAACAGGGATACCTTGAGGATTACCCGATTGCTCTACATAAACGGAATGTGAACCATCTGTTTGAAGAAAAAAACGATGAAAAGGTTCTATTTGTGGATAAAGGGATTTCATTATTTGTGGTAGGAAATTTATTTGACTAAATCGTAACACAAAGCTGGGGGGAGACTACATCGCAATTACTAGCAACATTTCAGCATCATAGTCTACTTTGACCCTAAACTATTCTCCAGAGTTTAATAAAACCTGCTTACCCTCTAATTTTGCAATCTCTGCTTTCATTTTAGTGAGTTTCTCTGTCACCAGACTCACCTTTTCAGCATTTGCAATAAAATGAAAAACAGCAGCCGACCTGTTTAAATACCCCCAAGCAACTTGCCAACGACTTTGCACCTCATAGAGCTGCCCTATCTCTAAAAGAGTCATTGCAAGACTTGAAAGAGACAGATTCTTTTTATAAATCGACAAGGCTTGCTGCAAATAGACTTCAGATTCCTCATAATCACCTTGCTGCAACAATAATTTAGCCTGGAAGCGTAGCAAACGCGCCTCTCGATCGGTATTTTTATTAGCCAATATTTTTAGGGCATTAGCATAGCGTAGCGTCCAAAGCGATTCATCCAGCTTTTGAACAAAAGCGATCTCAGTTCGACAGGCAATGACAGCTATCTGAATAGCATCGGGAATAGTAACAAGCTCAACCCCGTCAAACTCTGGCAATAACGTCTGCAAAAGTCTCTCTGCCTCAGTCATTTGTTTTTGTTGCATTGCCACTAGCGCATAAAGCAAGGTAAGTCGTGGCTGATAGCTTTTCAACGCATCTATTTTTACAATATTGTCTGCCAGACTTAAATGTCTATGAGCGGATTGACCGTCATGTACAGCCAAGGCCACTTCGACCAGGTTTATATGGCTAGTTAGAGCACCTAGTCGATCATCTATGCCTTGGTAAAGAGATAAGGCATGATTAAATAACTGCCGCGCTCTAGCCCAATCTTTATCCATATAGGCTTGCATGGCGTCATCTGTATAGTTTTCTGCATTCCATAACAGGGTCGGTTTGCTTACAGAGCTTCCCCCACAGCTACTAAGAGCGAGACAAAACAAAACTAAATAGAACCTATTCATAACTGGAATGTGGTGCTATCAATTGCTTAGCTGTTGGTGTTGAATTATTTTTAGACAATGGCCATGTGTTTTGGACACTGTCTAATAATCGCCCCGTCTTAGACAATGTTCGCTTTGCATCTAAAGCCACACCGGGTATATTTTGTAACTCGCCATTTATCAACGTTAATGCTGTGTTTGCCTGTGCAATAATCTGCTGCAACTCTTTCACCATCTCAGGAAGACTTTTAGATGCATCTCGTGCTTCATGAGTCATATACTTTGCATCTCGTAATATAGGTTCAAGCTGTACCAGCCTTTGTTTAGCAATACTGATAATACCTTCTGCTTCAGACAATATTTCAGCACCAGACTTTACAACCACCTTTAACTCTTTTTCTACACCCTGATCAAATACCGCCGCGCCCAAAACCCCGTGCCCTGTAGCAATTTGTGCAATGATTTCATGTACATTGCCTAAGGTTTGCTCCAGCTTTGGCAAAAATTCTTCAACTTTAGCTAACAAGCTTTTGTTATTTGCTGATTGAATAAGACTGGCAATATCCAGCAACAAATCATTTAATGAGGGGGTTTCTTCTACCGGGATTGTAGAGCCAGCCACTAACATGGGCGCATCAATTGATTCAGACTCTATTTCAATCAGCGCATTACCGATATTGGTCAATCGGTTCACTAGCGCTGTTGCCCCCGTTCTAATAAATTTTCGATGTTGCTCATAAACTTCAATAGTCACTCGAATTTTATGATCTTGAGCAAGACTCAGATTTGATACCATCCCAACCTCTGCCCCCAACGCTTTAACAATACTTCCAGGGCTGATACCTTCGCTACTGTTAACTTCAATATAAAAATTCACCCGCTTTTCAAATAAATGCTGGTTTTTTACGCTGATCAGAATAAAAAACAAAAACAATACAAAACCAGAAAATACAAAAAGGCCCACCATCCGCTCACGATGATTATATGTATTATGGTGTATATAATGCCCGGAACTGCCTTCAGGACCTGTACTCATATCATCACTCGACTTAAATCTCTAAAAAACGCTCAATAACGCTTTAACTTCACTATCTTCACTTTCAACAAATGCCTGCCAGCCATTGAAACTCAATATTTTATGTTCTGAAATAAAAACAATCTGATTCGCATGTTTCTCCAGAAAACGAGGATATTGCAACCCTCCTATCATACATATGGTTCTATCCTGTTTATATTTACCCAATAATATAGCCATTTTATGCCTTTCTTTGGCCCCCAGATCATTAAACGGCACATCCATAATGAGTAATAATGGCTCAAGAATCAAGGCACGTGCCAAAGCAAGTTGCGCTCGCTGAAAACTATTCAGCATTGCCGGGTAGCTTGTCGGCTCAAAATGACAATCTAATGCTGTTAGCAACGTTCTCGCTTTAACAGCCGTTTCACTAAACGGAAAATTCAAATGATAAAGTACCGGCAACATCACATTCATCAGTGCGTGCTGCGCCGATAATAAAGGAGAGGCCCCGGACATATAACCTATCTGAGAACGAAACTTTCGCCATTCCAGTTGATCAAGTTCACAAAGCTGTTGTCCAAAAATCTCTACTTTACCTTGCTCTGGTTTTGAAATACCGGCCAACATTAATAAATAGGCTCTTAATTGAGCACGGTTTGGCCCCACCAGACAGGTGAGCTCAGATTGCTGTAGCTGACAAGTCAAAGAAGGAAAGCTCAAATGGCTCTCTGCTGCAGAGGGGATCGCATCTTCGGCTGTGACGACAGTATTGTTCATAGTGTAAAAATTATAAAATAACTATCAACTAAAAATAAAAATACAATACTCCTGACCACAGCCTTATGCATCTGTTCGGATACCTGAATCGGTGAATTTTGCACTGAAAGCCCATGAAAACAAGCTATCGTTCCGACTATCAGGCCAAACAGCAGATTTTTTATCATAAATCTGAAAAGGCTATCGATGGTCACCAGGTTTAACAATTCCGATAATGACTCCTGCGCTGATATATCATAGATAAGCACACTAAAAAACATTCCGAACATCAACATAATAGCCGAAAAATAAAGCGCCAGTGTGACTTGACTAATGACCATGCAAATTATTCTGGGCAATACAAAATAATCATCTACATTAATACCCAGATATTGTAAGGGCTCAATTTCACCTGCCATTTTGGTGTTACCCAGATCGACAACAATACCCGAACACGATCTTCCAACCATGACAACGCCAGTGATCAACGGCCCCATCTCACTCAGCACCAGTCTGGCAAGAATTTCTACAAGATCCTTGGCACCAGTGATAGACACAATAATAAAGACCAGTTGTGAGGCTATGCTAATACCAACTACTATGGCCAGAAATGAAATAATGGCAATGGCATTAATACCATTCAAAATGAGTTGGTCCAGAAAAACTGAATACACCGCCCGATTAAAAATATTGCGGTGAGGCTGCCACACAGAGAGTGCTCGTAGCAGAAAATATGTTAAGTCAATTATATAGAAGAATAACCCTATACAACGACGACCAATCCAATCAATAAATTTCATTATCTAAGCCGTATCAGCAACCCTCGTATATTACCAAGCATTAATACATTAACATGTACAAAATAAGCTTGGCAACTATCACAAGGGGGAGGAACTTTAGCCTGACGTCCAAGTTACCGAATTTATGCCATGCGCATTCCTAATCGACTAAAACAGGAACGATAGTCACCAGTAATAAAGTTGTACCCATCGTTGCCAACGGCAACAGAATTTTTTCGTGTCGATACCAGAAACTATTACCTTCTAGTCTGGCTTTAGCCGTTTCCTGATAGCCAACCACTTGCCGAGTCAACAAGTGGTTAAGAGCAACCGGCGGCGTAAGGTAACCCAGTTCAAAAGAGACCAAAGCAATCATCCAGAAGTGTACCGGGTTTATGCCATTATTATAGGCTATTTGTGCCACCGTACCTGACACCAGAACAACCGCACCAAAAGGGTCCATAATCATACCAATACCAACCATCACCATGACCAAAAAACCCAGCGTCACCCAGGTTGAGGCAAAGGATTCCGGAATATTTTCCAGCACACCCGAACGCTCAATGACACCACCAAGTGCAAAGGAAAGCCCCATCAATAATAATAAGGCCCCTATGTGCACACTGGACTCAGATGAAGCCATTCTTATGCTGTATTCAAATTTATGTCCCTGTTGTTCTGAATCTGCGATTTGAACCATCTTAACAAAGAATTTTTCGTAAACAATTAATCCAAGAATAATGACTGGCAGCATCACTGGAGCAGAAAACTCATCCATGCTTACATTTAACAGAAGAAAATAACTCAACAAGATCAATACTACAATTAAGCCATAAGGCAACAAAGGAACCAATGCTCGCAAAAATGGTTTATACGCTTCTTGTACAGGAGCCAAGTGCATTTTTTCACGTTTCGTTATCCATGCAAAAACAAAGAAAACCAGCGCTGTGGTCATAAAGGTTTTCAAACCCCAGTGAAAAAGCTGGTCTGTGACCACCTCTTTATTTAAAGCGGCGATCAAAACCACCAATAAACAAGGACGTAGTACAACTCCGGCACTTCCCGTCATAGCCGTTGCAGCCAGAGCCAGTTGCCTGCGCGCCCCAGCCCGACGTAACTCCTCATAAACAATGGTTCCCATGGCTATAATAATAATACCCGAAGCCCCTGTATAAGCTGTCGGTACGGCCATCACAACAATAGCCACAAAAGCCAGCAACTCAGGTGACATGCGCCAAGGGATAAAAACCTTAAACACTAAATCACCTAATTGGGTTCGCTTTAATAACATGCCGATCCAAATGTACAAGCCAATATTAAGAAACAAGCCAGCCTGATCAAATAACAAACTAAAAAATATGGCAGGCCCCGCACTATGCCCTTCGATCAGAAAAAAGTACACGCCAACAACAAAAGTCATCAATATATAGAGAGGAATAGCCAGCATAGCATGTAGAGTACTGCCATCTGTTTGATAACCCTGCTGCGGCTTAATCAATTGAAAAAGGCTAACCGCCGTTAAAATAGCAAAGCCCAGAATCAGCAATAGATAGACTTCAGGATGGTCAACGGCTGTTGCTGATTTATAAATACTGTCTCTATAGTAGCTGGCAGATAACAGCAAAATAGCATTACCCAGCAATTGAGCCACAGAGGAAACATAATGATCCTGTAGCGTTATCACCGGTTTAAAAGCAATATGATACTGCTTGATGCTACAGGTAATTGCACAAATAAAAATCATCAATAGTAATAGCATGCGCTGTTTTTCAAACGCTAACAGGCTAATACTGGCAACATGAGTTTCTATGGTACGAAAAACCATCACGGAAGGGGTTACTCTTGCCTGGTTTTGCTTTGCTATGCGATGTTTTTCAGCACAGAGTGATCGCGAGTTTTCTAAAGAGATAAGCGCCGCTTCACGATCAAAAGGCTCGGCATCAAACAGATACTCTAAGCCATCCAGACTCTCTGCCTCAACTTCCAGCTTTTTTAACTCCCCTTCAATATCACGGTAGAGATCACATGATGGCGTTGGAATATCTGCCCTAAGGGTAAAATAATCATGCCAGATCAGCTCACCTACATTCAGTAAACGGGCATGGATTTGTTCACTATTACCAGCAATGATGACAATTAACAAAAGTAAAAAAACAGGTAAGGTCGAAAACCATTCCCGACAACTACGAAAGCTAATGATTCTCTTCAAAAGAGGCTCATTGCTTTCAGCATAATCACAGACTCAACTAATAATGGCATCAATTACCTATTCTTTATCCGCGGCAGTACACTCAGACTGTTTCGGGTCTTTTTTACAGCGCAACATCCTCATTAACTTCAACATCTTGGCATTGTAGATACCTTTATCACGCAGCCTTATTCGTGATTGTCTGAACACTTCCAGATACCCTGCTTTATCCTCATCAGGAATAGAAACCCACAATTTATTCGGGATTTTTCTGTCATATCTTTTTATTATTTCCATCGCTTGATCAAACTGCCCCAAAACAAACTCTCGGGAGTTTTGTCCATAGTCTGGTGGAAATTCAGCTTTACGAGTGAGTATTTGCATAGTTAGCTGCACCAATGAAAACTGAATAACGCCACCATTAGGCTCCAAGCCTTTATAGAGTTCCATCGCTTCATAAACGATTCCAGGTCCATAGGTTACATCTACAGAGCCATTATTAAATTTACTATACATATTGGCAATCGATGTACCAACAGGAGAAGCACCAACAAAAGTCACCATCTCCACCTGAGCAGGGTCTGAGTCTAAAATAGCAATACGTTTGCCAGCTAATTCGCCCACGGTATCAATGCTACGATCATTAACAAACATATAAGCCGCTCCACCTGGGAAAATACCAACGACTTCATAAGGATCATTAACCATCAGTTTTGCTGCTTTTTCTACACTGATCGTAGTAATAACTGATTTTAAATGCTCATAACTGGGCATCGCCCCTATTGCATCCAGACTACCGGTAAAAGGATTAAACTGACGTGCCCGAATTCCGGTAAAACTTACGGCATCGCATAAGCCTGATTTAAAATCCTCAGCGGCTACCCGCTCACTGGTATAAGGTTTCAATTCCAGCTCTACACCCCAGGCAAGTGCGGCAGTCTTATAATCCTTAATCTGAGCAAAAGTAGGACCATTAGCTCCAAGCAAATCAAACACACACATTGTTTTTGGCACGGCTAGCACAGTGTTTGCCATAGACAAAAATATCAGCGTACTAAGCATTTTTAATAAGAGTTTTTTGCATAAAATCATTGGTACTATTCCTCCACTTCTTAGTTGATACAACAAAAGAGCTATTCACACAGAGATCACTAGGGGACACAGAGAAGAGCCTTGTACAAATAGGTCTCTGTTCTTTCTCTGTGTGAATTTTCCTTTTTATACCCATAAATGCGGTCAAAGTATATCAATTATATCAACAGTGTCCACCGTGTCTTCGGGATCATTCCAAAAAGACCCGAGCTCCCCAATAGGTGTGCGAGTTCCTGTTACCCCAGTCCACATAGTGTCCGATATTGCTAATAATTGAATAGTTACAACTTTATCCAGAAACAAATAGTTGAGATTGGCTGATATGCTGCTTCTGGTCTCTACATTTTCGCGGATTATAGCTTTAACCCGCTCAGTATCCCCCAGCCCAATATAAATTTTTGCGGCAATTACCTGAACAATGCGCATGCCCTGTTTTAAACCTGTTTTCACCGATAGGTCCAAAACTTCCAACGGATCTATCCCTTCAGGTTTGTTGCCTGGAAAACTCACCCAAATAGCCGCCTGAATAGCATTAGGTAATCCCCACCACTTTTCATTATTCAAACAGTTAGCGCCTCTCCCCACTTTAAGGCTGATATTCAAAGGAACATTTGCACTCCCTTCAGAGGCCAAGTCATTCAGTACCGCCTGTAAACCATCCATTAAACCAACCAACCAGTAAAACTCGTCATTCCAGTTATTAAAATCAGGACAATCATTACCGGGTATTTCAGCATAGGCGACCTCAAGATTAAGATAGCCCTTAAGCTGTCGCCGTGCAGCCAGGTTGAGATATCTTTTTTGTAAAATCCTGGCATCCTGCGCCTCTGTGACATTTTTCGCATGTATCGCTCGCAAATACCTAAGCTCTTCTTCCCATGCTTTAAATTCAGAACAACTGCCAGACAAAAAACCAAGTATCACAGCAAGTTTATAGGGAGGAGCATTAATCTCCGCAAGACTGGGGATTAATAATGTTAGCGCTTCAGCCATAACACAGCCCATTTCAACATCATCGGTTTTTAAAACATAGGGAACCGCATGATCCTCAATAAACCCGACCAGCAGTTTTCCTGAGTTTTTGACAACTAAGGTCGCAGCAGTCAATAACAAAAGCAGAGTCAGCATCAAAGAGCCAGCCCAGAAAAATAACTTTCTATTCTGTTTAAATTTCATCAACCTCCCCCGCCTGATGGCCTAATCTGAT
>DAOWHF010000323.1:0-5717 GCA_030641565.1 Methylomarinum sp. | reverse complement strand
TTATAGCGCAAGTCAGATCCAGCCTGAACATTGCTACGTCTTCTACCACCGCCGCCACCAAAGATATCACCAAAAACATCACCAAAGATGTCTCCAAAATCACCTGATCCACCACCAAAACCACCTGCGCCACCACCCATGGATTGATCAACCCCCGCATGACCGAATTGATCATAAGCGGCTCTTTTTTTAGCATCAGATAAAATTTCGTAAGCTTCTTTTATTTTTTTGAACTTCGCTTCCGCTTGTTCAGGATTATCTGTGTTTCTATCCGGATGAAACTTCATCGCCATACGACGATAACTTTTCTTTATTTCGGCTTCACTGGCATTTTTATCAACGCCCAATAATGTATAAAAATCTTCTTTTGCCATAACGTAAATAACCGCCAGCATAAACCGGCGGTTTTAATGTCCTACTATCAGGAAAAACAAGCTTCACAATCAACGCTTGCGAAGCACATGGACGTGCAAGTGTCGCTTGAAGCTGGATGCTGTTTGCGACCCAGAAACAACTTATTTTTTGTCGTCGTCTTTAACTTCTTCAAACTCAGCATCAACAACATCATCTGCCGGTGCAGATTCTGAAGCCGTGTCTGCGCCTGCCTCTGCACCACCTTCAGCCTCTGCTTTTTGTGCATAAACACGCTCAGCCAATTTACCTGACAATTCAGTTAAAGCCGTTGTTTTTGCTTCAATTGCATCTTTATCGTCAGATTTTACAACTTCTTGCAACTCAGCAACTGCAGTTTCAATTGCTGTTTTTTCTTCAGCAGAAACTTGCTCACCCAACTCTTCCATAGATTTTTGAGTCGCATTAATCATACTTTCTGCAGTATTTCTTGCAGACACCAACTCAGTGACTTTTTTATCTTCATCAGCATGCGCTTCAGCATCTTTAATCATACGATCGACTTCATCATCAGATAAACCGCTAGATGCTTTAATGACAATAGATTGCTCTTTTCCTGTTGCTTTGTCTTTAGCAGATACATTTAAAATACCATTAGCATCAATATCAAATGATACTTCAACTTGTGGAATACCACGTGGTGCTGGTGGAATGTCTGACAAATCAAAACGACCTAGTGACTTATTACCACTCGCTACTTCACGCTCACCTTGTAAGACATGAACAGTCACTGCTGTCTGGTTATCTTCAGCCGTTGAGAATACTTGAGCCGCATTAGTTGGAATCGTAGTATTCTTATCAATCAACTTAGTCATTACGCCACCCATAGTCTCAATACCCAAAGACAATGGCGTAACATCTAACAATAATACATCTTTAACATCACCACCTAAAACACCTGCCTGAATCGCTGCACCTAAGGCAACCGCCTCATCTGGGTTAACATCTTTTCTTGGTTCTTTACCAAAAATAGACTGTACAATTTCTTGTACTTTAGGCATACGACTTTGTCCACCCACTAAAATCACGTCGTTGATTTCAGAAGCAGATAAACCAGCATCTTTTAATGCTTGCTCACAAGGACCTTTTGTTCTTTCAATTAAATCAGCAACTAATGACTCTAATTTAGCACGAGTCAATTTAACATTTAAATGCTTAGGACCCGATGCATCAGCAGTTACATACGGTAGGTTAATATCCGTTTGTTCTGTTGAAGATAATTCAATTTTTGCTTTTTCTGCCGCTTCTTTTAAACGCTGTAAAGCTAATGGATCATTATGTAAATCGATGCCATTGTCTTTTTTAAATTCGTCTGATAGGAAATCAATAATTCTTAAATCAAAATCTTCACCACCTAAGAATGTATCACCATTAGTGGCCAATACTTCAAACTGATGCTCACCTTCAATTTCTGCAATTTCGATAATAGACACATCAAATGTACCACCACCCAAATCATAAACCGCAATGGTTGTATCACCTTTTGGTTTATCCATACCAAAAGCTAATGCAGCAGCTGTAGGCTCATTGATAATACGTTTTACATCTAACCCAGCAATACGACCAGCATCTTTAGTTGCTTGACGCTGTGAATCGTTAAAGTAAGCAGGTACTGTAATAACAGCTTCCGTTACTTCTTCACCCAAAAATGCTTCTGCATCTTTCTTCAATTTCATCAATACACGAGACGCAACTTCAGGGGATGCCATTTTCTTACCATGACACTCAACCCAGGCATCACCATTATCGGCTTCAACAATCTTGTAAGGCACCATTTTGATGTCTTTTTGTACTTCTTTATCTTTAAAGCGACGACCAATTAAACGCTTAATCGCAAACAATGTATTTTCAGGGTTAGTTACCGCTTGACGCTTGGCAGACTGACCTACTAAGACTTCATCATCACCACTAAAAGCGATAATAGATGGTGTAGTACGTGCACCTTCACTATTTTCAATTACACGAGAAGTTCCATTCTCTAAAACTGCCACACATGAATTTGTGGTTCCTAAATCGATTCCAATTATTTTACCCATTAAATTCTCCAGATTTTTTAGTATTACTTTATTTGTCTATTAATATAAGGTTGTTTAAACTAATTTCAAGCCTGTTCATCTAAGTTTATTAAATCATCATCCACCTTAGAAGATTCATCAGCCTTTGACACAACAACCATTGCTGGACGAATTAAACGACCATTTAAAATATATCCTTTTTGAAATACATTAAGCACTGTATTAGGAGCAACATCAGTACTAGGGTGCATTGTCATTGCCTGGTGTAATTCCGGGTTAAATGCTTCCCCTGTTGGGTCCAATGCTTCAATATTAAATTTTGCAAACACTGATTCAAACTGCTTGATAGTCAGCTCACTACCTTCTCTTAAAGTCACAACCTCAGGATCATTACTGGTAGACGCTTGAATACCCAGCTCCAAACTATCAATGACAACAAGCAATTCTTTAGCGAACTTCTCCAAGCCATATTTATGAGCATTTTCTAAATCTTTTTGCGTTCGTTTTTTTAGATTTTCCATTTCAGCCTGAGTACGAACGGCTTTATCCCAATTTTCTGCTGCTTTTTTTTCTGCTTGCTTCAGTTGCTTTTGAAGTTCTTCTATGGATACTTCATTCACTTGCTCTTCACTTTCAACACCCTCAAGCTCTACTTCTGCAGCTTCGGCTTCATCAGTATCAGTTTCGACTGCTTGCTCAAGCACCTCATCAATCAGCTCACTATCCGACTTACTTTCAGGTGTCCCCTGTTCATTGCTCATTCATAAACTCCACTATTCTACTTAATCAATGCTTTTTAACATGGGGACTTTCATTTAGGATTCAAGGCTGACCCTAATAATTTTGCCGTTACATCAACAAATGGAATGACTTTCTCGTAGGCCATTCGGGTTGGGCCTATCACGCCCAGCACTCCCACTGTTTCATCGTTTATCGCATAAGATGATGTCACCAAACTACAGCAATCAAATGCTTGATACCCTGACTCTTCACCAATATATATCTGTACACCATCCGCCACCAAACACTGATCCAACAAATGAATCACACCTTGCTTTTGGCTAAAAGCATCAAACAACTTTCTTAACTGCCCCATATCCGACAACTCATTAAAGCCCATCAAATTGGTTTCGCCAGACAGCACATAATCTTCTTTTGGCTGCTGTTCAAACGCCATCTGCGCCATGTTGACAGCATCAATCATCCCCTGGTCAACTTGCTTTTGATTCTGCTGTAACTCATTAAATACAGATTCTCGCACAGAAGATAAACTGCGCCCAGAATAGACTGAATTCAAGTAATTTGCAGCCTGCACTAACTCAGCCTCAGTGAATTTTCTTGAGGTATTAATAATTTTATTATGTACCTCTTGCTCATTAGTGACAAAAATCACTAACACCCGCGTATTTGATAAGGCTAAAAATTCGATATGTCGCAAACTCAGTACTTCTCGTTTAGGCAGTGTAACAACCCCCGCCATCTGTGTAACCTCAGACAATAGTTTTGACGCTCGGTTAACCATATCAGCAGAATTTTCAGCCGTATTTAGCTCATTATTTAATTGATTGACTGCTCTTGAATCCAAAGGTTTGACTGTAAGCAATGAATCAACAAAAAAACGATAACCACTCACTGTCGGTACTCGACCCGCCGATGTATGAGGAGAATGAATCAAACCAAGCGCCTCCAAATCTGCCATTACATTCCGAATGCTAGCTGGACTGAGCTTAACCCCTGCATTTTCTGACAATACCCGCGAGCCCACAGGCTGACCATCTTGAATATACCGCTCAACCAGTGTTTTTAACAGATGAAGCGAGCGTTCATTTAAACCCAGATTTTTTTTCACTGTTTTCCCATGGCGCGATCTACTCACATTAATTTATCCAACAATCTTGCTGAGAAAATTATCAGCAGATCTTTTTTTGTCAATCTGAAGCTGTACTAAACTTAAAAGGCACTCAATGCATAATAAAAAACATATTATCAAAAATAAAATAACGACAATAATAACTTAACATCTTCATTATTATTAGATTAACAAGACCAACTCAAAATGCATTCAAAAAAAGCCTAAATATTAAGGTAGCCTATATACTTACAGTTATTAACTTCCCCTTATTTTCATAAGGTATAACAGGTTAAACCATTAGATCTGCTACTCCAAATCCACGTACTTAAAGATCCCTATATTAAAAAATTTAATTTAAAAGTCACTTAGCTTAGTCTACAATAACTTTACTAATGTAATTGTATACTTACAATCAAACAGGGTATTAATACCTTTTCTAACTTCACTTTATGCTCTCAATAATTAAAAATATATTACTGTTATTTTTTTTAATGCTAAGCAATCATTGCTTTGCAAAGGAGAGCAAAGAAACACAACCCGCACCTCTTGTTGTAGTTGTTAACCAACAATTAAAACAAGACACCATTTCCAGACATGGTCTTAGTGCTATTTTTAAAATGCGCTTACACAAATGGAAAGACAATACTCCTGTCACTGTTTTTGTACTTGCAGACAACCAGCCACTACATAACGTCTTTTGCAAAACCATACTAAATGTCTTCCCCCACCAAATGCGTAGATCATGGGACAGGTTAGTCTTTAGCGGTTCGGGGCAAGCCCCAATTCAACTAGATAGCAAAGAAGAAATGATTAAAATGTTATCATCTACTTCTGGCTCTATTGGCTATTTAAGAACAAGTGACATCAAAGAAGGTATTAAAACCCTTCAGATTCAATCAGGACGAAACAATTAATATGAATTTCTTTAATCTCAAAAAACACAAAAGATCTCTTGTATTTAGCTTAGCTTTTTTTGCCTATGCATTTACCGCATCAAGTACTGCACAAGCAACTGAAGACTGGCTAGGCTTTAAGCTACCAAAATCAGTGCAAATTCACGGATTCTTATCCCAAGGTTTTATCCACACCTCAGATAACAATCTATTCGGTCATAGTGACGACAGTATTTCAACCGATTTCCGCGAATTAGGTCTTAATGGTTCATGGCGAGTCATGCCTGAATTACAGTTAGCCTTACAGGTTGTCTGGAGAGATGCTGGGCAGACTGACGAAGATGATTTACGGATTGACTATGGCCTTGCAAATTATAGTTTTTATTCTTCCGAGAATGCTTTATTAGGCATTAAGGGAGGAAGAGTTCCAACCCCTTTTGGGCTATATAATGACACTCGTGATGTAGCTTCGACTCGCCCCAGCGTTTTACTTCCACAATCTATTTACTTTGATCGAAATAGAAACCTTGGTTTGTCTGCCGATGG
>DAOWHF010000088.1:0-6259 GCA_030641565.1 Methylomarinum sp. | reverse complement strand
GGTGCTGGTAAAACAACAACAGTTGCAAAATTGGGTCGTTGGCTGAAAGAGACTAAAAAGAAAAAGGTTGGTGTGGTTAGTGCTGATGTCTATCGCCCTGCGGCGATTAAACAGCTACAAACATTGGCTGATGACCTTGATCTGGTATTCTTTGAGAGTGATATTTCGCAAAAACCAGTTGATATTGCTGTAAACGCAATTGAAGCGGCTAAAAAACAGTTTCTTGATGTGGTGATTGTCGATACTGCCGGTCGATTGCATGTTGATGATGAAATGATGGGCGAGATTAAAGAGCTGCATGCAGCGATTAATCCCGTTGAGACACTGTTTGTTGTTGATAGTATGACAGGGCAGGATGCAGCTAACACCGCTAAAGCATTTGATGATGCATTGCCGCTAACGGGTGTGATTTTGACCAAGGCTGATGGTGATGCTCGCGGTGGCGCGGCATTATCTATCAGACATATTACTGGTAAGCCGATTAAATTTATCGGTATGGGTGAGAAAACAGATGCCCTAGAGCCTTTCCATCCTGATCGGATTGCTTCTCGTATTTTAGGTATGGGGGATATGCTCTCTCTTATTGAAGATATTGAGCAAAAAGCCGATAAGAAAAAAGCAGAAAAACTTGCTAGAAAAATTAGCAAAGGAAAAAGTTTTGATCTGGATGACTTTAAAGACCAGTTGTTACAGATGCAAAATATGGGAGGGGTTGGCGCAATGATGGATAAACTGCCTGGAATGGGTGGTGTGCCACAAGATATGAAAGATAAAGTTGATGATAAAATGATTGCAAGGCAAATTGCTGTGATTAATTCAATGACTTTACAAGAAAGACATTTTCCTGATTTGATTAAAGGTAATCGGAAAAAAAGGATTGCCAAAGGTTGTGGGCAAGAATTGCAGGATGTGAATCGGATTCTTAAGCAGCATAAGATGATGCAGAAGATGATGAAGAAATTTGCTAAAGGTAATATGACTAATATGATGCGCGGAATTAAAAGTAATATGCGTGGAATGAGGCGGTAATGGCATCGTTCTTGGTGTTGTATTAAAAGTATCGTAGTGTTAATGGTGCTGAGAGTTAGGGTGAAAAAGAATAATTCATTAGTATATACTTCACACGGTCACGGATGCGGTTTTCTATCGGTCGATTTTTGCCGATAGGCAGCGTTGCTAAAACAGTTGCGTAGCTTGCTATGCGCCTGTTTCAGCGCCTTGCTATCGACAAAAATCAACTCGCTATAAAATCCGCATCCGTAACCGTGTGAAGTATAAATATATTTTTTTATATTTTATCCTTCACATATTTTATAATTCGCGTAGAATAGGTGGATTGAATTTTGATTGAAAGTTTTTTAAGGTATTTACATGGTAACTATTCGTCTTGCTAGAGGTGGCGCAAAAAATCGTCCATTTTATCACGTTGTTGTTACAGACAGCAGAAACAGCCGTGATGGTCGATATATTGAGCGTTTAGGTTTTTTTAACCCTTTTGCTCGTGGTAGCGAAGAAACAATACGTTTAAATGATGAACGTATTAATTACTGGAAATCTGTTGGCGCACAGCCATCTGATCGTGTTGCAAAACTGATCAAAGACGCAAGTAAAGCAGCTGCATAAATATTTTGTCTGAGGATGAGCTCATCAGCGTTGGTGAAATAGCCGGCGTATTTGGAATAAAGGGATGGGTAAAGGTTTATTCGCATACTGATCCGCGGGAAAATATTTTAAAATATTCGCCCTGGATCATTAAAAAAGGCAATGAGCTTAAAGAAGTAAAACTTATTAATGGCAAACAGCAAGGTAAATCGGTTGTTGCTTGTTTAGAGGGTGTTACTGACAGAAATGTTGCTGAATCTTATTTGGGTTGGGATATTCTGATAAAGAAGAGTCAATTGCCTAAGTCAGGAAACGGTGATTATTACTGGGCTGATCTTGTTGGTTTGCGAGTAGATACAGAACAAGGTGTTTGTTTGGGTAAGGTAGATCATCTTATTGAAACTGGCGCAAATGATGTTTTAGTTGTCAAGGATGATGATGCTGATGAAGAGCGTTTAATTCCATTTTTGCATGAACAAGTGATTAAAAGTATTGATCTAGACGGTAATTTAATGATTGTCGATTGGGATCCTGATTTTTAATTAATTGGATATGCATTTTGATATTGTTACGTTATTTCCTGAGATGATTCTGGGCAGTGCTGGTTACGGTGTAACGGGTACAGCGATAGAACGGGGCGTGGTTGGTTTATCGGTTTGGAATCCTAGGGATTACACACTGGACAAACATCGTACCGTAGATGATCGTCCTTATGGCGGTGGTCCAGGTATGGTAATGAAGTGCCAACCTCTTTGTGATGCGGTTAATGCTGCTAAGCAGAATAAGAATGCTGAGAATAAAGTTGTTTATTTGAGTCCACAAGGGAAACAGATAACACAAGACTTGTTAATAGAAGCGAGTCAACTGTCTCAACTTATTTTAGTGGCTGGGCGTTATGAAGGTATTGATGAGCGTTTTATTAATACGGTTTGTGATGAAGAATGGTCGTTGGGTGATTATGTTATCAGTGGTGGAGAGTTAGCTGCACTGGTTGTTATTGATGCAATTACCCGATTAGTTCCTGGTGTTTTGGGTGATGAAGATTCTGCAAAGCAGGATTCTTATATGGATGGCTTATTAGACTATCCCCATTATACGAGACCTGAGCAGGATGAATTAGGCTCAGTGCCAAATGTATTGTTGAGTGGTAATCATCAGGCAATAAGTCGCTGGCGAATGAAACAAGCGTTGGGTCGAACGTCACTAAGGCGACCTGATTTGTTAGAAGTTAAAAAATTAAGTGCAGAGCAGGATGCTTTGTTAGAAGAATTTAGGAATGAAGTACAAGAGTCGGATTGAGTCTTTTTGTGGTGTGTTCCTTACAATTAAAATTGATGTTTATAGGGTGTGGTAATGACAAATATTATTGATATATTAGACGCAGAACAATTAAAGACAGATGTCCCTAATTTTGGACCAGGTGATACTGTAGTTGTTCAGGTAAAAGTAAAAGAAGGGGATCGTGAGAGATTACAGGCTTATGAAGGTGTTGTAATTGCAAAACGTAACCGTGGATTAAACTCTGCTTTCACTGTAAGAAAAATTTCTCATGGTGTGGGTGTTGAGCGTGTTTTCCAAACACACAGTAAAATGGTTGGCGGTATTGAAGTTAAACGTCGCGGTGCTGTACGTAGAGCTAAGTTATATTACCTACGTAACTTAACTGGTAGAGCAGCACGTATTAAAGAAAAATTAGGTTAATCTAATCTTCTTTATCAAAAAGGGGCAGCTTATAAGCTGCCTTTTTTTTGCCTAAAATTTAGCGCTTATAGAGCGGGGTTTAGTCCGCAAATGCAAATAAGTTGTACCGCCTAGTGGTTTAAATACTATCAATAAAAAGTCGATGGAAATTATTTCTTGCTATGAAAAGAGAGTAATATCAATTTATTTAAGGAATGTGCACGAAATAGTTTGAGCAAGTATAAGATGAGCAAAGCTTCTTTCGTGCCCATCCTGCAAAAAATAGATAGTTGTCGAAGTTATTTTATGCAGGTTCCTAAGCTTTTGGAATGTAGGGGAAGGCTAGAAATGTCAGTCACTATTCATTGGGTTAATCAGCAAAAACAAGCTAACAACTGCGCTAAGGTAGTAGTTCCGTTTGGTAGTTTACTGGTTTACCAGTGCGATAATGTCATCATACAAACTCAATGGTGTGTCATAGGGTTAGACGAGTTAGTTGTTGACAGTTACCTTGGTACACAGATTCAGCGCTATCTAAATAATCCAACAAGTTCTTTAGTAGTGAGTTTACAAAAACAAGGGACAGACTTTAGGCATAAAGTTTGGGCTGAGATTTGTAAAATACCCGTAGGACAGGTTTTAAGTTATTCAAAATTAGCCAATCAAGTAGGCTCAGGCGCTAGAGCTGTCGCTAATGCCTGTAGAGATAATCCCTTTCCAGGTATTATTCCTTGTCATCGAGTTGTTGCGGAGAACGGTTTGGGTGGTTATATGGGAGAAACAAGTGGGACGTTATTTGAAGTTAAACGTCATTTATTGTTAATGGAATCACAAGCAATAAAGGGCTGAGGTTGGTTAATGGAAGCGTCTTTAGAGAAAATAGATTTATTTTTAGATTCTATATGGGTCGAGTCTGGCTTAAGTGAAAATACATTGTCCGCATATGGCAGTGATTTAAAAATATTTGCCCTATGGCTCAAGGATAAGCCTTTGCTTAAGGTGGAAGAAAGTGATATTGCCTTGTTTTTGGATAGTCGTTATAAAGAGGGGGTAGGCGCACGCTCCTCTGCCCGTATCTTATCTAGTTTAAAGCGATTTTTTGGCTATTTGCATAGAGAAGGCGCTATAGAAACGGATCCGACTGTTTTAATAGAAGCGCCACATATTGGTCGTGTTTTACCTGAGTCATTATCAGAAACAGATGTTGATTTATTAATTAATGCCCCTGAAATAACGGATGCTTTAGGATTTAGAGATAAAGTAATGTTGGAATTACTTTATGCGACAGGCCTGCGCGTTTCTGAATTGATTGGCTTAAAGTTTGAGCAAGTCAACTTTAGGCAGGGTTTTGTGCGGGTGATGGGAAAGGGTGGTAAAGAGCGTTTAGTACCAGTTGGTGAGCAGGCTATGGAATGGCTGACAGAATATATGACAGGGCCAAGAATGGCTATTCTTGCCGAAAGACAGTGTGATTTCTTATTTGTAACAAAGCGTGGCACAGGTATGACCCGACAGGCTTTTTGGTATATCATCAAGCGCTATGCTAAAAAAGCGGGGATAAAAAAAGCCTTGTCACCACATACGTTACGGCATGCTTTTGCCACGCATTTGCTGAACCATGGTGCTGATTTGCGCGTTGTACAATTATTATTAGGGCACTCGGATTTATCGACGACTCAAATATATACGCATGTTGCACAAGAGCGATTGAAACGATTACATGCTGAATTTCATCCTAGGGGATGAAATTAAGAACAGGTGAAATGTAAAAGGAAGCAGCAGCTAAACTTACTTTTTAGTGAATTTATTTAACAGAGGTTTTTTATTAAATGACACAAAATATTCATCCAACTGCCTATATAGCCTCTAGCGCTACCTTAGGTGAGAATGTAACGATAGGCCCTTTTGCTGTTATTGAAGATAATGTGGAAGTAGGGGCTGGTTGCCAATTAGGTGCACATGCAGTAATACAGTCTTATGTCAAAATGGGGCAAGGAAATATACTTCATCCCCATGCTGTTTTAGGCGGCTTACCACAAGATACTAGCTTTAAAGCAGAAACTGTCTCTTGGTTAGAGATAGGTGATAATAATGTATTTAGAGAAGGCTTTACTGCCCATAGAGCATCTGTTGAAGAGGGTGTTACATCAATAGGTTCTGATTGTTTTTTTATGAATAATAGCCATGTAGCCCATGACTGTGTGGTTGGCAATAAAACGATATTTGCCAATAATGTGGCGATTGGCGGTTTTGTTGAAATTGGTGATAATGTTTTTATGGGCGGTGCTGTTGTTGTGCATCAGTTCTGTCGTATAGGATCCTACGCGATAGTGCAGGGCACAACCGGGCTTAATAAAGATGTCATTCCATTTATGCTGATTGGTGGTAGACCAGCAAAACACTACCGTTTGAACACGGTTGGCTTAAGACGGGCTGGGATAAAAGGTGCTCGTTACAAGGTATTATCTTCGGCATTTAGGTTGCTCAGAAATAAAGAAAGCCTAGATGGATTGGAACAAACAGAAGAGTTAATATCTCTCCAGCAGTGGTTAAATGCAGAAACAAAACGCGGTATTCATAGTTTTGTTGAGCTCTCTTAGTGGATAGATTAAATATTAATACGAATAAATTCTTAGGAAATACATGAAACAAGCAATTATTTATGCATTAGATTTTGACGGCGTAATTTGTGACAGCGCGCTAGAAACTGGTGTTTCAGGATGGAAAGCCGCAGCAAAAATCTGGGATGATTTTACTACGTCTTTACCATCAAAGGATTTCTCAGATAGGTTTCGTCAGGTTCGACCCATTATGGGGACAGGGTATGAGGCTATTCTAATAGCTAGAATGTTAAATGATGGTGAAGCTGTTGAAGCAATTATGGATGATTATGATGATAAGAAACAAAAAATAATTGATGACTCAAGCCTGGAAATAGATTCTCTAAAGAAAATATTTGGTGAAACTAGAGACTCCT
>DAOWHF010000123.1:0-8171 GCA_030641565.1 Methylomarinum sp. | reverse complement strand
GGTGTTTCAGATTCATTCAGCACATCAATATGACTGACCAAAATTTCAATCTCACCTGTCTTCATATTTGGATTAACAGTACCTTCCAAACGGTCTCTAACAACGCCTTCTACTCTTAAAACATACTCACTACGCACGCTTTCGGCAATGGCAAAGGTTTCAGCTGAATCTGGGTTAAAAACCACCTGCACTAAACCTTCACGATCTCTTAAATCAATAAAGATAACCCCACCGTGATCCCTACGACGATGAACCCATCCACATAATGCTACAGTTTCACCTAAATGTTTTTTTGTTATTTCTCCGCACTTGTGCGTACGCATAGTTGTTCTCTACTTAAATTGAATATGATTAAAATGCAGGATGGGCAAAGTTTTTTTCCTACCCATCAAATATATAAAGATGGGCACGCTATCGCTTTACCCATCCTACAAATCTTGTTTATAGCGCTAATGACTGCCGCAACCACCACCGCCACAACAGCTTCCACCGCTGGACTTTGCCGGTGCCGCTTTAGTCGATTCAGCGACATTTTTCTTTGAGCCACTTTTAAAGTCTGTCTCGTACCAACCCGCACCTTTTAATCTAAAACCAGCTGCAGAGATCTTTTTCTTTAGTTCAGACTCATTACATGCAGGACATACAATCAAAGGCTCTGCACTCATTTTTTGTATGGCTTCATGCTCGTTTCCACAAGCCTGACACTGATATTCGTATATAGGCACAAGGCACTCCAAAAAAATAAAATATACCTATAAATGAGGTCTTGAATTCATTTTTTCAAGTACATTCTATAGAATAAGCAGCATATTCTAATAGAAAAACACCTAAACAATGAATAAATTAACACTCATTCAACCTGATGACTGGCATTTACACGTCAGACACGGTGCAATTTTAAACACCGTTATCGCTCATACAGCCAAGCAATTTGCTCGCGCTATTATTATGCCTAACCTTAATCCACCTATTTTAACGGTTGAGCAAGCACTGGATTATCGCACTGAGATATTAAACGCGTTACCTGAAGGATCGTCATTTAACCCTTTAATGACGCTCTACTTAAGCAACAAATTAACATCAGATGAAATAAAAAAGGCAGCAGAATCTGAACATATCCATGCCATAAAATTATATCCCGCTGGTGCAACCACTAACTCAGAGTCAGGTGTGAGTGATTTAAAAGGCATTTACCCATTACTTAAAACCATGGAACAAGTTGACCTGCCTTTATTGATCCACGGCGAAGTAACCAATCAGGATTGTGATATTTTTGATCGTGAAAAAGAATTTGTAGATTCCAGTCTAACTGACATTATTAAAAACTTCCCCAACTTACGCGTTGTTGTAGAACATGTCACTACAAAGGAAGCGGTCGATTTTGTTTTATCTGCATCAGAAAAAGTCGCAGCAACAATAACCCCGCAGCATTTATTATTTAATCGCAATGCGATTTTGGCTGGTGGTATTCGCCCTCATTATTACTGTTTGCCTATTATTAAACGTGAACATCACCGCCAAGCATTAGTAAAAGCAGCAACCAGTGGCAACCCAAAGTTTTTTCTGGGAACCGATAGCGCACCTCATTTAACTCATGCTAAGGAAAGTAGCTGTGGGTGTGCAGGGTGTTATAGTGCATTCGGTGCATTAGAACTTTATGCAGAAGCATTTGAACAAGCCGATGCATTAGATAAACTGGAAGGCTTTGCCAGCTTTTTTGGTGCTGATTTCTATCAGTTACCCAGAAATACCAAAACAGTAACACTGCAAAAACACGCATGGACAGTGCCTGCATATTATCAAGTCGATGATGAAAATATTACCCCATTAAAGGCTAATGAAGTTTTAAATTGGCAAATGTTAAATCCATGACATCAAAGCGAATAACAAGGTGTATGATTATGTTACTAAACAGACATCCTAATAATGAAATAAAAGGAAAAGAATATGAATAACTTACCTTTAGAAATGTTTTACAAAACCATTCGCACAACAGCTATCTTGTTATTGGCTGGCTTGATACTAAACGGTTGCAATGACAATAATAAAAGCAGCAAAAAAAGCTACTCTATTCAACAAAAAACACAAATATACGCTAAAGATACCACTTTAAAAGGCAAGGTTAGCAATAAAAAAAGAGAGAAATTATCTGGAGAAATCAAAGTCACTGATAGTAAAGGGAAACTGATTGCAGCAACTCAGTTACAAGAAAATGATCATTATTCAGTAACAATACCTTCAGGTACTGAGCTACCTATCCTATTATCTTTTTATGCGGATAAAAACAGTGCCAATAAAGACAGATTAATATCAGCTGTTATTTACACGACAATAACAAAATACGATATTAATGAGTTAACAACGCGAATTGCTAACAAAGCAAAAGCACTAGGTGGATACACCCATACTAATATGGTTTTAGCCGCTGATAGCACAGTAGGTGTTCCAGATGCCAACAAGACATCTACTGGTTTTCGAGGTGATCCAACACAACAATATGGTGGCTGGCATTAACCTGAAATACAACTAACTCTTATTACCTACTAACTGCTGGATTTTTGTTAGTAGGGCATTGCCTTCAGAAAAATATTTTTCATTAAAGCGTTGCTGATAGATTTCTGCAAAACCTTCCATTAACCGGTTGAAATCATTTTTTGAAAATGTATCTTCATGAACTAATCTGTTAACTGCCGTCATAGGGTTATTAATTTTTTTATCAAACTGCTGTTCATAGCTACTGGCAACGGCTTCATGCAAGGTTTTGATTTTAACTTCATCACCTTCTGCCAAAATCAAAGCTACCGTACTATGAACATCCCTTAAAGTCTGTTTATACTTTTTTTCATATACAGACTCTAATGTTACAAGCAACTCTTTCAATTGCTGCTGGGAAAGTTGCTGCTGATTTAACAGTGCATAAATGTCTGATAATTTATTCTCTTTGACGGCTTTCTTTATTGCTGACTTGTCGCTAATGACCTTAACATCCTCAGACAACAATTTTGGTTTAGTTTGCCGGGTACTTATTGCCCAATAGCGACTAAAAAAAGGCAGGTTTTTGTCATTTTTAAATTGTCGCTTAACTATATCCGCCAATGATGCAAAGCCACAACTAACTGAAGAATTCGGGTATGAAAGCACAACTGGAATTTGTTCAGCAACCGCTTTATTAACACTACTATCAGTTGCCAAATATCCAAAGTAATAAACATTAATTTTCAGATATTTTTTTACAGCTTTTTGAAACCGTCTAAAAACTATCTGACTGGCCTGATAATCATCAACTTTATTAACCAAAATAAAAATTGATTTTTTTGTCCCCCTAATTATTAACATCTTCAATAAAGCAAATGAGTCAGTTAACGAAGTGGGCTCGGAGGTAATAACAACGACTCTATATTGAGCCGATGCTACAAAATCAAGTACATTGCTATCAATACCAGCTGCAGTATCTATTAGTAAATAATCAAACTGGTTTTCAAGCTTTTCCAGTGTAGAGGTTAACAATGTGATTTGTTTCTCATTCAAATTACTACATTGTTTGATACCTGATGCAGCGGGTACTACAGAAATTCCTGAAGAATGATTAATAATAATTTCATCAATACTTTTTTGGCCATTTAAAACATGTTCAATAGTATACTGGGGAGAAATCCCCATTAATATATTGATATTTGCCAAGCCTGTATCTGCATCAAACAGACATACTTTTGAATTTCTTTCGACTAAAGATAAGCCCAGATTAGTTGCGACATTGGTTTTTCCAACCCCGCCTTTGCCACTGGTAAAAGCAATAACTGTTGCCATCAACTTCCCTTTACTGCCAAATAATTAAAGTGACACTCTGTTATTTTGTGCCACAGACGCTTTCGATTATAATGCAATACACTAAATAATTCAGGTAATATGTTTCCTCAATAAAAAGAAATAGCATTCTTGCCTTTGTCTTTTACTCTATACATAGCCTTGTCGGCTTTATGAATCAATACCGCCTCGGTATCTCCGTGCTCAGGATAAACAGCAACACCAATACTAACAGTTATATTAAGCTGATGATCCTGCCAGGTTAATGGTTGCGATATTGAGTCTCGTATCCTCTCAGCCAAAGTTTGAACTTCTTCGCTATCTTGAAGTTCTGTTAATAAAGCAATAAACTCATCCCCCCCATATCGAGCGACCGTATCCATTTCTCTAACTGTCTTCATGACTTCCTGAGCGCAAATCTTCAACACATAATCACCAGCCTCATGGCCATATTTATCATTAATTGACTTAAAGCCATCAAAATCAATAAATAAAACAGCAACTTTAAAATCATGGCGTTTAGCATTAGCAATCGCTTTATCTATAAGATCAGCAAGTAAGATACGATTTGCTAAGCCTGTTAACGGATCATGTGTCGCTAGGTGATTAATTTCCTCATAGGCTTTAATGCGTAAAGAGACTTCCCTCTCAAGTGCTTTTTGTTGCTTCCATAAACGAACAAAGACCTTTACTTTGGACTTAAAAATAATGTCATGAATTGGTTTCTCAATGTAATCAACCGCCCCACATTTATAACCTTCTATCAAATGCTGCTCATCCCTGAACACTGCAGTCACGATAATAATCGGGATATGCTGAGTTTTAACATCATCATTTAATATACGAGTGACCTCATAACCATCCATGTTTGGCATTTGTACATCCATAATAATCAATGCCAAATCGTATTTAAGAGCGGCTGCTAAAGCATCATTACCGTTATCCACAGTAATTACCTCGACATCTAACTTATTAAGCAGCAAAGAAGTTGCGATAAGATTTTCCTGATTATCATCAACAACAAGAATTTTAGCTTGGCTCATAATTTAACTCCTGTTTAAAAAACGATAAAAACCCGATTCTTAACAATGTTTTATTTATACCTAAAGCTAAACATCAATATACTCTATAAATATATTATGTATAGTGAATATGCACCAAAAACAATTGCATAATCTTTAAACAAACTGTGTTTTAAAAAAATGTTAACTCACAAAAGATAACTATCGATTAGAATAGACTCAGTCTGTCAAAGTTCGAGCTATTTTGTTACACCTAAGCCCGTAACTTTACTGTAAATAAAAGGCTGAAGGATATTGGTTTCACTAGCTAAGGCAGCACTTAAAAAGTGATTTAATGAATTATAAAATATGCTAAAAATCATGGGAAACAGTTATTAAGGAGGACAACTTTGACCGCCTAAGATGATCCCCTTGATAATCATATTATCTAATATACTCCTTTTAAAACGTGAACCAAAACAACTTTATACGAAAAAAATCAACTCATCCAACAACGCGCCTCTCCATTGAATCTTACTTACGCCCATGTATCTATACAAAATAGTCTATTCCATTACCCTACTGTTTTTTTTAACCAGTGCATCCCATGCTGTATACCAGCCACCAGCTACACAAGAAACATTACTAGGTAAAGTTGAAGCCTTTTGTCCAAAAACAGTTAACCCAAAATGGCGTGAACAGCACCAGATAGATAACATTACAATCTCACCTTCAGCAGTTTGCAATCCTGACAATCCATATAATATAGCTGCCTTTGTTAAAGGCACTAACAACACATCTATGGCGACCATGATGCAAACACAGTTAGCGCCTGACACCCTAATAAAAACAAATGATATCGATGGAGATGGCGACCCTGATGAAATCCATATCCGATTAGAGGTGATAGAGCTCAATGGCTTCTCACCTGATTTAAAAGACCCAGTTACTACTTACAAGATTGCCCCAGGTATCAACCCTGGTTTTTGGGCTTTTGCCCCAAAAAGTCGAGGCATGTCTAATGAAAGCTTTGCCAGTGTAAAGGCCAACCCTTTATTACGCTTGCCGTCCCCTTCGATTCGAGTTGAACAGGGCGACAAAATAATTGTTACACTTGAGAATTCTCATTACTTCCCGCATTCAATCCATTTTCATGGTGTTGACCATCCATTTCAAAAAGAAAATGGAGAAGGTAATGATGGTGTCCCTCAAACCAGTAATAAATTAACCATGCCAGGGAAACAATTCTCCTACGAACTAACACCAAGACAGACGGGCACTATGATTTACCATTGCCATGTCCAAGCACACACCCATATATTAATGGGGCTAATTGGTATGTTTATTGTTGAAGAAAACCGCCCAAATAATTGGGTACAAACCTTTAATATTGGCGCAGGTTTTGTTCGCCATTCTTCTGTTGCTGTTAAGGATTCTTATAGCAAAGAATATGATTTGCAATATCAGGATATAGATAGGGAATTACATAATCTTATCCAAACCGCGAATGATTCCCGCTTATTAGCAAAAGCTTATAACAGGGATTACGATATTACCGAAAGAACCCCTGATTACTTCATGCTAAATGGTCGGTCATTTCCTTACACATTAAGAGAATCACTCATTGTTGTCAAACCTGAAGAAAAAATAAAGTTACGTGTTTTAAATGCGGGAGACCAACAACTATCCTTACATACCCACGGCTTTAAACCCACAGCCACCCATTTTGACGGGGTAAAACTCAAGCCAGCTGCACAAATACAACGCGATGTATTTACATTAGGTCCGGCTCAACGAGCAGATCTGGAATTGTATGCGCATAATGATGGCTTAAATAACATGGGACCGGGAATATGGACCTATCACGACCATAATGAATTGGGCGTAACGACCGACGGCATCTACCCTGGTGGTCATATCAGCAGCATTGTTTTTGAATCGTTTCTTGGCAATAACGGTATGCCAAATCTACAAGGCGTTGATGTCAGTCCTTTTTTTACTGAAGCCTTTTATAAAAAACAATACCCTGTCTGGAACCTGTCTGATGACAAGCAACATTATGGGGAAATTCCTCAAAAAGCTGATAATAAGACTCAATCAAGCGATATGGTCTCTATTGATACAACACAAATTGCCATTTTAATCCTGCAAATCATTATTCTGCTAATCACTCTTACTTTGTTTAAAAAATATACTGGGAAAAACAAATGATTAATAAAAAACCATTAAAATCATTTTCTACAGGAACATTAATTGCACTTGGTTTAAGTATAAATAGCTTATATTCAGTGGCGGCTAATACAACAGAAGTAACTGATGTAAAAAATAATCATAAACATAACCACCATTCAGAAACAAAACTAATGGAAGGCGGATGTGGTAGCAATATGCGTATGGACATGCAGGGAATGGTCATGAATGAAAACAAAGACGACATCCCTAAAGATTGCAAAGAAATTACAGAAGATGTCACTATAGTCGTTAAAGCGGGTACTAAATACTCAGAACCTTATCCAGGAACTGTTTTTGGCTTTAATGAACATCAATGGCAAGTAAAACCATGCAGCCGCATTACAGTAGAATTTAGCAATGAAGACGACATTCGCCACCAATGGATGATTCATGGTTTACCAACTTACCTCTACCCCAAAGGTATGTTCCATATTGAAGTTAATGGACAAAACAAAAAAACCGGGACTTTTATCGTTCCAAACAGCCATTACACTTACCTAGTGCATTGTGACATAGCTCAACATATGGAAAAAGGCATGAAAGCCCAACTTAAAGTTGGTAATGGCAGAGGTGACTTACCCAGTATACCGGGAATATCTAACCCGACTTTCCCGGACATATTTACCTCAACCCCTTAAAATATCGGGCATTATCAAATATATGCCCCATTATCTCACCTGTTTTTTTAACTAGAAAAATTAGGTTCATCTTTAAAAGTGAGGTAGTATCCTTTACTTTGTAATTATTTACTTACAAAGTAAAGGTGAGTTTTACCCATGAATAATGGAAAAATTAAAATTTCAAACTACAAAGACTTGATTTTTATAGACCTGTATTCACAGGAAAAGATAACCAAAGAAGATATTCGATGGTTATTTGATTCTCTAAAACAAAAATTCCAAAGAAAACAAAATGTTATTGCCTTAATCAGTGGCAGTTACAACATTTGCACCTCCGCAACAGAAATGCTTGCGCTGAAATCTGATTTTATTGGGGACTCTATTGCTTTTGTAGTTCAGAGTAACGAAATGAAAGTCAACGACCTCTATTACACACAATTTTCCTATTTAAAAGGCAAATCGGTAGCTTATTTTAACCAATTATCTACTGCGTACGACTGGGTTAAACAAAACT
>DAOWHF010000039.1:0-10404 GCA_030641565.1 Methylomarinum sp. | reverse complement strand
CAGAAAACACCCTTGCAATTGATGCTAAGGTAATATCGGCGCAAGGACTATAGATATCATTTCTTTGTTTTTCCTTAATTATCACAGATTTATTTCCTGTAATGCCTTTCACCTCCATTTGCATGCCTCCCGGGGCCACCAATGCCACACCAGGCTTCAATAACTCACCATGTTCCGCTTCTTTAACTTTGACTTGACTCAACTGATCCAACCTTTCTGCAAAACTTTTGGTAAAGTTATGAGGCATGTGCTGAATAATAAGAATGGGAAATGAGCAACTAGATACCAGCTTAGGCAATACTTTTTGCACTGCAACCGGTCCCCCAGTCGATGCAACAATCACTAACAACTCAATTTTGCTTTTCTTTGGTTGAGAAACAATTGCAGAAACTGAATGTTGCCCTCGCGTAGTCACTTGAGGTGTTTTTAAAGTCGCTACAGGCTTTATCTTTGAGACACTCGCATTATTCCACTGTGATTTAATTCTTTTTGATTGCAAGGCAACGATACGGACTCTAAGCCTTAATAGCCGCTTAGCTATAACCCTGTCACCATCGATCTCATCCAACTGTTTCGGTAAAAAATCAATCGCCCCAGCACTCAGTGCATCAAGTGTTGCCTGAGCCCCTTCATGAGTTACCGCTGAAAACATTAATATGGCTGTAGGAGATTCTGCCATAATCTTTTTTACTGCTGTAATACCATCCATAACTGGCATTTCAACATCCATCGTGATGACATCTGGTGTTAATCGAGCAGCCATAAGCACTGCTTCTTTTCCATTTTTAGCAATACCAACAACTTTAAAATCGGCTTCCTCTTCTAGAATTTCACAAATTCTTTTACAAATAAACCTAGAATCATCAACAATTAACACCCTAATTGACATATATGTATTTTCTCTAAAAATAACAAAAATTTGAGTGAGTTAAGATCCAATACTAAAGCTATAAACGATATGTGACAACGCCTAATTATGTAGAAATACTGACTCTGTATGCTTTGCTTTAAAATATACTAGAAGAAGCCCATATGACTAATCAGCTACAAACTTAACACCTCAAGCTTATTTCCAGCAACGTAGTTACCCTGCATACTTATTCATCAGCCCAGGTACATCCAAAATCAGTGCGATCTTACCATCCCCCGTAATGGTCGCCCCTGCTAAACCAGCCACACCTTGTAGATTAGCACCTAAAGGCTTAATAACCACTTCTTCCTGCCCCACTAACTGATCAACAACAAAACCAATCTGACGCCCACCGGAGTTAACAACAACAACGTGTGATGTAGCTTCTTTATCGGCAATATAAGTGGGGTCATTGACTAACCAATCACTCAGGAAAAATAGCGGCAATGCTCTTTCCCTCACCATAATAACTAATTGACCATCCACTACATTTGTCGTTTTTAAATCTAAATCTAAAATTTCTAGCACACTTGCTAAAGGTAAGGCGAATGCCTGTCCACCAAGGACAACCATCAAGGTCGGCATAATAGCAAGCGTTAACGGGACTTTAATCGTAATTGTACTGCCAACACCTTCTACAGAATCAATTTCAACGATGCCGTTCATTTGGATAATACGGGTTTTAACAACATCCATACCCACCCCACGACCAGAAACATCTGAAATCTCAGTTTTGGTTGAAAATCCGGGCATAAAAATCAGGTTATAACACTCTCTATTATCAAGCCGCGCAGCTGTTTCTTCGTCCATCAATCCTTTTTCAACAACAATTCGTCTCAGCACATCAGCATTCATGCCTTTACCATCATCCTTGATTGATAACATAATATGATCACCTTCTTGAGAAGCGGTTAACACAACCACCCCTTCTCTGGGTTTTCCGGCCGCAACTCTATCATCAGGAAACTCGATACCATGATCAACGGCATTTCTAACCAAATGCACCAGCGGGTCGGCTAATGCTTCAACCAGGTTTTTATCCAGATCTGTCTCTTCCCCAACCAACTCCAATTTTATTTCTTTTTTGAGACTTCTTGATAAATCTCTAACAACTCGCGGAAAACGTCCAAATACCTTTTTAATGGGCTGCATACGCGTTTTCATTACTGCTAATTGCAAATCAGCCGTTACTACATCAAGATTTGATACGGCTTTGGACATCTGTTCGCTTGAACCGGTATCACTTGAAGATTTAAGAGTCTGAAATCGATTCCTGACTAAAACAAGTTCCCCAACCATATTCATAATATTGTCTAGAACCTGTGTATCAACCCGAACAGTTGTTTCCCCTTGCGAAACAGTAGCCGGCTTTTTCGTGGCCTTTGCTACTTTAGCCGTTTCGACAATTGCTTCTGGTTTGGGCTGTTGTTTTTCCGGCTGAGGTTTTATTGGCGATTCTGCTTCAGGGACAATAAGCTCAGGCTCTTTAATAATCTCTACAGGCTCTTCTTTTTTAGTCTCTGCTGCGCCTACCGAACTGTTAAATGTACCTTTGCCATGCAAATCATCTAATAAATTATCAAATTCTTCTTCTGTAATATCACCAGAATCAACCACTGCCTCTGGCACCTGTTCTTCCTTAAGGCTTGCTGCTGAAAACTGACCTTTACCATGTAGTTCATCTAATAAACTATCAAACTCATCTTCAGTGATATCACCTGGATCGACAGGTACTGCTGTTATTTCTTGTTCAGGCGTTGCTTCATCGGGCTCTTGCTGTAGGCCTTGAGCAGAAAACTGCCCCTTTCCGTGTAAATTATCCAGCAAGCTATCAAACTCATCTTCTGTTATTTCATCATTATCCGATGCAACTGCATTGACCTCTGACTCAGAAACATCTTCAAGCATTGCTTCAAACTCTTGTTCAACAAAATCAGCAACAACCGGTACATCTACAACTGCTTTTTCCTCAACTATAGGCTCTGGAGGTGACTCAACAATCGTTTTTTCTGCACTTCCCGCACTGGTAAATGCCTGTAACCGTGTTAACAGGCTGTCGTCTGCTGCCTCAGCATCATTACCTGCTTTTACTTGGTCAAACATCAAATTGACTATATCAACAACTTCCAGAATAACATCCATTAATTCTGCATTTACCTGTCGCTCCCCCTGTCTTAAAACGTTAAAAACATCTTCCGCTTTATGACAAACCGCGACCAAAGGATCAAGCGCTAAAAAACCTGCGCCTCCTTTAATAGTATGAAAACCTCTGAAGATTGCATTTAGTAAATCAAGATCCTCTGGTGACTGCTCAAGCTCCACCAGCTGTTCGCCAAGCAATTCAAGTATTTCACCTGCTTCAACCAAAAAGTCTTGTAAAATTTCGTCATCCAGATCAACTGCCATGCTATTTTCCTCAGAACCCTAGACTTGATAAAAGGTCATCCACATCATCTTGATTTGTGGCCACATCACTTATTTTATCATCGACCCCTGGCACTACTGGACCAGGTAATTCAGGCTCATTAATAGATTTAGTCTCAGAATTTTTACCACCTGATAATCGAACCAACTCGACCATACTTGTTTCTAAGTCTTGAACCAGGTCAATAACCCGCTTAATAATTTGTCCAGTAATATCTTGAAATCCCTGAGCCATCAGTATTTCGTTAAGCCCCTGCTGAACTAGCTGCAATGAGCCCTTGGATTCTTGAAAATGCTTGGTAATTTCTGAACTCATATCTTTAAATTCAGCAAAAGGCATTTTTCTAACCAAAAAGCGTTCCCATTTTGCAGAGAGGTATTCAGCTTGTTCATTAAGTTCTTTTGAAACGGGCAATGCGGCTTCTACTGCACCTAATGTTTGATTAGCTGCTTGCTCTGTCATCGTAATAACATACTGCAATCGTTCCTTGGCATCAGGAATGTCATTTTCTGTCATTGCAGTAAGTTTTGAGTCTATTGTAAAACCTGCCATGGTGTCATGTAACTGACGTGTTAAGCGACCGACTTCTTGGAACAGTTGGCTCTCTCTAAGACCAGCAATTTCATCCAGCAAGCTGTCAGCTACGGCTTCATTGCCCTGTTCTAAAGCGATAACCAAATCCTTAGCTAACGCCAAACGACTATCATTCGTCATTCCTTCATTCTCCTGAATTGATACACAAGACTCTAACCATCGATACGTTCAAAGATTTTTTCAATTTTTTCTTTTAACGTTGCTGCGGTAAAAGGTTTAATAACATAACCATTAACACCTGCCTGAGCAGCCATAATAATTTGTTCCCTTTTTGCTTCAGCCGTTACCATTAAGACAGGTAAGTCTACCAACTTAGGGTTTGCACGAACCGCTTTTAATAAATCGATTCCAGTCATTCCAGGCATATTCCAATCAGTAACCAAAAAATCAATACCACCTTTTTCTAAAATAGGTAAAGCTGTTTTTCCATCATCAGCTTCTACGGTATTAGTAAACCCAAGGTCCCTTAATAAATTCTTTACTATTCGTCTCATTGTTGAAAAATCATCAACAACGAGAATCTTCATGTTTTTATCCAAGGATAATCTCCAACCTATTCATTATTCACTATTATTATATCGACCCAAACCAATAAATCTTAAACCGTATTTAAAAAAACAACATAATTAGTTTTATCAACGGTTACCATTCAATCTACCCATGCACAATATATGAAGTAAATCATAAAATACTGCAAGGGGTACATATTTTACGTCTTAAGGGCACCTCTATTAATTCTGTCTGAACAGATATGCGCTTAAAATCTTTGAGAACAAGGCGAAAACCGCAGTTAATAGCAGGCTATTAACAAGATTTTTAACGAAGTTATCGAATATTTTAAGTGTATATACTTCGCACGGCCACAGTTGCGGATTTCTAGCGGCTGATTTCATGCCGATAGCGGCGTTGCTGAAATAGTTGCATAGCTTGCTATGCGCCTGTTTCAGCGTCTTGCTCTCGACAAAAATCAACTCGCTATAAATTCCATACCCGTGACCGTACGAAGTATAGATGCCAGTCATGAATTAATAGAGGTGCCCTTAAAGATAAATTCTTTATTCATTTACTTTTGCCCAGTCTGTAAGCCTTGATCGTAATCGCAACATTGCCTGACTACTTATTTGACTTACCCTAGACTCACTCACATCTAAAACCTCACCGATTTCGCGCAAATTTAACTCTTCATCATAATAGAGAGATATAACTAATCGCTCTCTTTCTGGCAAACGCATAATTTCTTGCGCCAATGCTTGCTGAAAATCTTCTTCACCGAGCAAGTCTATGGGCTCAACGCTATCTTTCTCTGCCTCACCGAAGACGTAGTCTCCTGATTCAGCCAACTGTTCAACACTAAAGGTTTTACAGCCTGTAGAGTCTTGCAGAATCTTGTTATATTCTTCAGTATCCAACCCTAGATGCTCTGCAATATCAATATCTCTTGCATCACGACCTAATTTATTCTCAACTTCCCTGACCGCCTCGGAAACCATCCTTGATTTTTTATGCACTGATCGAGGCGTCCAGTCTGAACGCCTAACCTCATCGAGCATAGAGCCTCTAATTCTAATACCTGCATAAGTATCAAAACTTGCGCCTTGAGAGACATCATAATTTTTGACTGCTTCTAATAACCCAATCATTCCCGCTTGAATCAAGTCATCAACTTGTACTGAATCAGGTAGGCGCCCCATTAAATGAAAAGCAATTCGCTTAACCAAAGGTACATGCTGGATCACCAAATCATCGGAGCTTCCAGTTTGCATGGTTGCGTACATTGCCGCTCCATTCATGCAGCATCCTCATGTGTACTGTACTCGATCATTCTTTCAACAAAAAACTCTAAATAGCCACCTGCCTGTATTTTAATCGGCCAACTATCGATTTTAAGTGCTAAGTTTTTAACAGCCAGTGCAGCTTTACTTCTAGGAAAGGCCTCTAAAACGGGGATTTGTTTTCGTACAGACTTACGCAAATACTCATCAAATGGAACAGCCCCCGTATAACTGAGAGAGACATCCAAATATTTATCCGTCACTTTTCTCAGTTTAGTAAATAATTGCTGGCCTTGCTGTGGCGATTCCACCATATTGGTAATTATGTGAAATTTACTTAAGCCATAATCTCTATTTAACAATTTAATATAAGCATAAGCATCTGTTAAAGACGTTGGCTCATCACAAACAACCACAATAATTTCCTGGCATGCTCTAGCAAAGTTAACCACACTGGAAGAGATTCCCGCAGCAGTATCAACAATCAAAACGTCTAGATCTTTATCAATTTCACTAAATGCTCTAATAACACCCGCTTGTTCCATTGAGGAAAGCTCGGACATGTGTTGAACACCTGATGACGCAGGAATAACTTTTAATCCGGCCGGTCCTGTCAACATAATCTCATCTAAAGTTTTCTCTCCCTGCAAAACATGGGATAGATTAAACTTGGGAGAAAGCCCTAACAAAATATCAACATTTGCCAAGCCCATATCCGCATCAAGCAAAGCGACTCGCCGCCCCATTTTAGACAGTGCCACACCCAGATTGACTGATACATTGGTTTTACCTACACCACCTTTGCCACTGGTTATAGCAATAACTCGAACTGGCTTTGCTTTAGTTTGATTCATTTTTCTTATTCCGGCCGCTTGATCGAATGGCTTATGCATAACCTGCTGCCACCCATTCATCATAACTCAATGGTTCATTATAATCATTTTCTTCCTCAAGCACTGCCGCACACTGCTCAATTAAAGTATCAGCATCTGGCAAATAAATATCTTCAGGTACTTGTTGCCCATTTGTTATAAAAGAAATAGGCAGTTGATTTTCTATAATTGCTGACAAAGTAGAACCTTGCGTTGCTGTCTCATCCAGTTTAGTCAAAATGCTCGATGCAGGATTAAAAACTTTAAACGCATTAATAATCTCAGTCATTGCTTTGTACTGTGTCGCCGCAGACATAACAAGATAGGTTTTAATTGACATATTTTCTTGCTGTAATGTTTGAATCTGCTCAGCCAAGCGCATATCACGCTGGCTCATACCCGCCGTATCTATCAATACCAGGCGCTTATCATTAAAACTATTAATATGATGGCGTAGCTCTTCTGCATTTGCCGCCACTCTTACTGGCACATCTAACAAGCGCCCATAAGTTGTCAATTGTTCATGTGCACCGATTCTATAATTATCTGTTGTAATCAAAGCAACTTGTCTAGGTCCATGCTTTAAAATAAATTGAGCCGCCAACTTTGCAATGGTTGTTGTTTTACCTACGCCAGTTGGACCCACTAGAGCAACTACGCCGCCATATTCTAATAAATTTTCATCAGCAACAGGCAATACTTTTGCCAACATTTCTTTTGCTTTTTCAAATGCAAACTCAGCGTCTTTATGACTATCTAGTCGATTAGCAATTTTAGTCGATAGCTTTTTTGAAAAACCCATGCCAGATAAACGATGTAACAAACTAATGCGTACAGGGTTACTTTGCACCCCTTGATTCCAGGAAACTTCAGACAATTTGGTATCCAATGCAACCTTTAATGATTTAATTTCATTACGCATTTCTTGCATAAACTGGTCAGGAACTGCAGACTTTTGTTTTATCTCTTCTCTTACAGCAGGGTTAAACTGCTGAGCCGATACAGTTGGTTTTTGAACTGGTTGACTAGGCTGTCTAACTTCTTGCTCAGTGCCTCTACTTACCAAATCCATTTTTTCAGCATAACCAACGTACTGGTCAACCTTACGATTCAGAGGCCTTTTAGGCATTACACCATCAGCCCCCATTTTTCTAGCACTACTGATGACATGTAGATTATTCTGTTCGGCATCAAAATCGGTTAATTCATTTTTCTTACGAGGGACAGTATTCAATGAATCACTCTGTGAATTCAACTTATTTTGCACGGTTTCTTCATCAAAATCTCTAGCCGCTACAATTTCAACCCCATCCTCAACAGATCGGTTTGACATAATAACAGCATCAGCGCCTAGCTCTTCTTTAACCATACGCATGGCTTGACGAATATCTTTTGCTACAAAACGTTTAATCTTCATCCTGCTTCCTATTCTTAATATCTTTCGTGCTATGCACGTTGCCCGACAGTTGAAATCACCTTAATCTGACGATCTTCAGGAATTTCATTATATGCCAACACGTGTAACCCAGAAATTGAATGACGGACGAATCGAGCTAACCAGGGCCTGACAAAAGAAGAAACTAGCAGTACCGCTGCCTGTCCTTCCATTTCCATTTTTTGAGCACTTTCTTCTAATGACTTATGCATTTGCTCTGCTAACCCAGGTTCTATACCGGCACCATTTTCGCCCGCCGTTTGCAATGACTGATGCAATAACTGTTCCAACTCTGGATCCAAAGTAATAACAGGCAACTCTTCTTGTACCCCATTGATTTCATAGACAATTGATCGACCTAAGGAAGCTCTTACAGCCGATGTCAAGATGTCAGTATCTTGACTTTTCACTCCATATTCCGCCAAAGTTTCGGCGATCGTCCTAATATCTCTAATCGAAACAGATTCTCGCAATAAGTTTTGCAACACTTTAACGATTACACCCAAAGCCAATGTTTTAGGCACCAAGTCCTCAACCAATTTAGGTGCTGACTTAGCCAAATTATCCATAATATTTTGAGCTTCTTCATATCCAAACAAATCATGTGCATTTAATTGCAACAAATGACTTAGATGTGTTGCAACCACTGTTCCCGGATCTACAACAGTATAGCCTAATGTTTGTGCCTGATCTTTTTGGCTCCCCTCTATCCAGACAGCCTCCAAGCCAAAAGCAGGATCTTTAGTTATTTCACCTTGCAAAGTGCCAAAAACTTGCCCTGGGTTAATAGCCATTTCCTTTTCAGGTCTAATCTCAGCTTCACCTACGGTAACGCCCATCAGAGAAATCCGGTAAGTTGTTGGTGCCAAATCCAGGTTATCTCTAATATGTACCGAAGGCACTAAAAAACCCAATTCCTGAGATAGCTTTTTACGAACACCTTTAATTCGGGTCATCAATTGGCCACCTTGATTTTTATCAACCAGAGGAATCAATCGATACCCTACTTCCAAGCCAATCACATCAACTGGCATGACATCATCCCAGCCTAGCTCTTTAACCTCAGATGCTGCTGCTTGTTGCTGCGGAACTTGTGCAATTTTTTCTAAAACCACTTCTTGCTCTTTTTTATGCCGCTGATCGACTAGGTACGCACCACCCAATAAAGTGAGAGCCAGTAAAATAAACACCAGATTAGGCATGCCAGGAATAATGCCTAATAAACCCATAATAGAAGCTGTAATAAGCAATGACTTAGGGTCATCAAATAATTGAGTGCTTACCTGTTGCCCTACATTTTCATCGCTACCTCTTACTCTTGTTACCACTATGGCAGATGCTGTTGATAACAGTAATGAGGGAATTTGAGCTACCAGGCCATCACCAATGGTTAATAATACATAGACCTCACCAGCATCAGCAAAACTCATATCATGCTGACCAACACCAATAGCCAATCCACCGATTATATTAACAAATAAAATGATAATCCCGGCAACAGCATCACCTCGGACAAACTTACTGGCACCATCCATAGAACCATAAAAATCTGCTTCTGCCGCTACTTCTGCTCTACGCTCTCTCGCCTGCTCCTGGTCAATCAAACCAGAATTTAAATCGGCATCAATCGCCATTTGTTTACCCGGCATAGCATCCAGGGTAAATCGCGCGCCTACTTCGGCAACACGCCCTGCGCCTTTGGTAACAACCACAAAATTAATAATCACTAAAATAGCAAAAACCACTAAACCTACAGCGAAATTACCACCAATAACAAAGGAACCAAACGCTTCAATCACCTTACCAGCCGCGTCACCACCTTCATGCCCTTCTAACAGAACGATTCGGGTTGAAGCCACATTCAGGGCCAGCCTAAGCAAGGTTGCTATCAAAATAACCGAGGGGAAAACAGCGAATTCAAGGGGTTTAAGGCTATAAACCACTACTAATAAAATAATTAATGAAAATGCAATATTGAAGGTAAAAAATAAATCCAGTAGAAATGCGGGTAACGGTAGCACCACCATCGACAAAATCATGACAATGATTACCGGTGCACCCAAGCCCATCCCAGAAACTGATTTAACTGTTTTAACTACTTTTTCAAAATCCATGATTTTATTTTTCTTACCACTATTGACCAATATACTGAAGATATTGATATCTGCATTAAATCAAGGTCATGACTATTTTCAGTCATTGCCCTATTAAAGTCGTATTACTGCTGCCTAAACTCACTTGGCACTTTTAAATCCTTAGGTGGCGATGGTTTTTCCCAACGATTTTCAGTTGCTGCTTTTAACTGAAAAACATAAGCCAATACTTGCGCCACTGCCAGGAAAAGTCCTTTAGGAATCTCTTCCCCTAACTCTGTTGAATAAAATAAGGCTCTTGCT
>DAOWHF010000226.1:0-2469 GCA_030641565.1 Methylomarinum sp. | reverse complement strand
TTTATCACTCACTTTATGGATCAATAACTGCGTGAATGATTTTATCTTAAGCCTAGTGCTTAAATAGGGTGCACCGGGTTAACGTGAGGGGATCAGCTCCTCTATTCTCTCAGAGATACATTAAAAATGTATTTAACAGGTTTTTTATAAGCGATTCTTGATTTTGTTAACACCGACCAGGGCTAATACAATAAATGCCCCAGGCGTAACAACAGCAACAGCCAATGCAGCAGAAATTTTTAACTTATCTTGCCGACTGCTGGTTTTCGCTACAGTTTTAGCCGCTACCGGATACCTTAGCGAGCCACAGGAATGACACAATGGAATTGCGTGATCTTCTTTTGAGCCACAAAAAGAACATTGAGACATCTCACCCCTCCCAAAAATGAAATTTGTATTTGTTTCAGAATAGCAGAAAAAACAAATTTATAGGTAATAAATATATTTTATCGTGCCCACCGCTCCCGTACCACTGCTATTTAGCCCATCAAAATCGCTACGGGTAATGAGTTGATACTTCTTAGTAATCAAAAACTTTCCCCAATAAAGTATTGAAAATGAATTTATATAGTAGTTTTAGTTATCTATTAAATTTAAGCGGACAGGTTTAACTTATACCATGAGCTATAACTGTCGTAAGGAATTGCCATTGTTTATTTTAATGCCCGTGATGCGGAGCATTAGAATGTTGGGCAGGATAAATCTGTCTAAGCTTTTAAAATAATATCTTTTTCAGCCAAATCCTTAATGATTTGCAATCCAGATTCAATAATTATTTCAGGTTCTGGATGGGCTGATTCATCGGCTATTTGTTTTAAGCAAGCCTGACAGGACATGCCGTCACTCTCCTGTAAAATTTGTAATAACCTAAAAGTAAGTGGTGGGATTTGAATGAAATTGACTTCATCAATGATATTGCGATAAACCAGTAAGAAAGTCGGTTGTTCTGGAGCTGTTAAGGGTAAAAAGGTAGGGGATATTTGTTGCACAGGGAATTGATAGACTAACGGCCAGGCGAGTGCAGATAAGCTGATATTTTGTTTGTCTATATGGTTTATAAATGCTTCGCTATTAGCGCTGATTTCTTCTTGAGAAATAGAAAGCGCCATTTCAACCCATTCATAATGGGCAAGCTCTAACAAAAATGGATAGTCGGTATTGTTTTTACGCTGGTTTTGTAAGTAATCTAAAAATTCTTCCGGGATTTCTGAAAAATAAGGCGTGGTGCAAGGGTGCTTGGCAAAAAAGTCCTGTGATAGCTCAAGCCATTGCTGCTCATTTAATATTGTTTTTAAGACAGGAAAATTGCTGCTTAAAAAGCCTTCAATATTATTAAAAAATAACTCTCTATAGGTTTCTATACGTTGTTGTTTAACATCCTCGGGAGCAGGATTATTGTATGGATCTCTGATATAGGCAGCAAACTCGTGTTGTTTGGCTTTAAAATCAACTTTCATTAGGCAGACTGTTGTATGTGTTGTTTGTGCCAAGCATTTTGAATGCTGTTGATGGTATCCACTTCTTTTAATAAAACGTCTAATGAGGGGATATTAAAATCACGCTCAAGTAAGGTAGGGAATACACCATAAAGCTCATAGGCTTTTGCCAGTAATTTCCAGACAGGATCGATAACATCAGCACCGTGGGTATCGACCAGAAAATCATCTGCTTCTACGTAATGTCCTGCGATATGAGCATAGGCAATACGTTTAGCAGGTATGGCGCGCAAAAAATCTTCGGCATCATAACCATGGTTAACGCTGTTGACATAGATATTATTAATATCAATTAAGATATCGCAGTCGGCTTCTTCAATCACCGCGTTAAAAAAATCAATCTCATCCATTTCTTGGCCGGGAGCGGCGTAATAGGAGACGTTTTCAATGGCTATTTTTTGTTCGAGAATATCTTGAACCCGTTGAATACGTTTGGCTACATGAGTTACAGCTTCTGATGTGAAAGGGATAGGCATTAAATCGTATAAGTGGCCTTGGTTGCTGCAATAACTCAAATGTTCACTGTAGAATTTAATTTGGTGTTGCTGCATGAAACTTTTCAGATTACCAATGAACTCTTCATCTAATGGATCAGTACTGCCAATGGATAATGAAAGACCGTGGCAAATGAAGTCAAACTGTTCTGTCATTGTTCTAAATTGTTTGCCGAGTTTTCCGCCCAAGGTCATCCAGTTTTCTGGCGCAACTTCGTAAAAACTGACGTTTTTAGGGGGCGTCTCAATGATTTCAGCTAAAAAAGAACGGCGTAAGCCAAGACCTGCATTTTGAACTAAATTTGTGATTCTATCCATAAGGTGCCTCGGAGAATTAAGGTAGGGCGAACTTAAGTCCGCCCTAGATGCTACCGTTAAGATAGCGGACTGAAGTCCGCTCTATAAAATAGCGTTTTGATACATTGTATGCAAGGAACCAAACGAAAACTTATTCGCCTGATGCTTTATCTGAATCAATT
>DAOWHF010000118.1:0-14815 GCA_030641565.1 Methylomarinum sp. | reverse complement strand
TAAATTCGCCATGTATTGTATTTTGATATTCCTGATCTCTGATGATATTTATGATTATCTTAGAACCATAAATAATTTAAGATTAGAAATGTTGCTTCATGATTTATATTTAGTTGTATGGGGAGCAATATCAGGCTTCTTTTTTATGAGGTACTTGTATAAAAAACCACCTACTGATTATGACTAACACCAAACTTACCTAAAATACTCATTCCCCATGCCTCTAATCAGGAATCATGTACATACGATAGGTTCCGCCTAAGAGTATGCAGAAAGACAGTTTGAGCATGAATATATAGGACTGGAATTTGCCTAATAACGGATGCGTATTTCACGAAGAATTTTAGACAAAAAAAAGGCCTTACAATTTCTTGTAAAGCCTTATTTAATCTATGGTACCGAGGGCCGGAATCGAACCGGCACTTCCGAAGAAATTGGATTTTGAATCCAACGTGTCTACCAGTTTCACCACCCCGGCACAGAATGAATATTATAAGCAAATGTAACTAAAGATGCTAGTCTATTTTTAATTATGCTTCTAAAACAACCGCAACTTTCAGTTTTTTCATGGCATTTTTCTCTAATTGCCTAATTCGCTCAGCCGAAACACTGTAACGATCTGCTAATTCATGCAATGTTGCCTTTTTTTCTGATAACCAACGACTCTTTAGGATATCCTGACTACGCTCATCTAACTCTGATAGCGCTTGAGTCAACAAGCCTTCCTCATGACCTTTCCAGTCTGAGTTTTCTAGCAACAATGCAGGATCAGCCTCATGCTGCTCTAAGTAATTAACCGGAGCAGAAACACTATCTTCTGAGGAATCATCTGTTGGTAAATCAAAAGCCATGTCACGCCCATCAAGGCGCTCTTCCATTTCATAGACTGTTTTAATATCTACATTCAGATTTTCAGCTAGAGCTTCAGCATCATTTTTTGAAAGCCAGCCTAAGCCTTTTTTTGATTTCCTTAGATTAAAGAATAATTTACGCTGCGCTTTAGTAGTCGCTACTTTAACAATACGCCAATTCTTAATCACATATTCATGAATTTCAGCTCTAATCCAATGGATTGCAAATGAAACCAAACGCACACCCATATCAGGATTAAAGCGTTTAACTGCTTTCATTAAGCCGACATTACCTTCTTGCATCACATCTGCTAAAGGTAAGCCATAACCACTATAACCACGTGCAACATGAGCAACAAAGCGAAGGTTTGACATTACCAATTCACGTGCAGCTTCAATATCATCGTTTTCTCTGTAGCGTAATGCCAGCTCACGCTCTTGTTCAGGCGTTAACTTGGGCATATGACTCACAGTATTCAAATATGAATCAAAGGTACCTACCGATAGATTAGTTGGTATAGCCAATGTATTACTCATAAAACCTCTTATGTAAAATTTTTTCCGATTTTAGCACTCATTTAATGCGAGTGCTAATACTTTTATAAGTTCATCTTTTTACAGCTAAAATACACAATATATAAGGACTGTCCTATTGCACAAGCATTTACTCATCGCGCGATGACAAAAAAGATCAATCAGTTTTTGCAACAAAGAACTGACTCTAGATATTTTACTCAGGCTTTATTGCCTTTAATTGATAGTGCAGCACACTCCAGGCACCAATTACTCCAAGAGCTGAAGCCATAAATAACAGCCATGCGGTATCACCTAACCCTAAATAACTCACATCAAAAGCACCATCATAAAGTACCGATAACCTTTCGATAGGCCCTTGTAATACTATCATCATTATTGTTACTAAAACCCAGGCCAAAACTCCTGAAATAAAACCTAACCAAAAACCTGTATAGATAAAAGGTCTCTGTATAAAAGCACTGGTTGCACCAACCAGTTTGGCAACCATTACCTCATCACGTCTATTTTGCAATTCCAGACGAATGCTATTCCCTGTAATAAATATAACAGCACTACTTAATAAAATTGTCAGTAAAAATACGCCACGCTGAACTATTTGCATCATAGAGTGCAGTCTTTCAATCCATTGCATATCCATTTGAGCAAAATCTAGCTGAGGTAACTTATTAAACCCTGCCATTAACTCCTCAACGCTTTGCAAATCATTCAAAGTATTTTTAGGCAAGACTTGTATTACTGTTGGCAACGGGTTTATTTTTAGTACATTTAAAGCATCACCAAAACCGCTGTATGCTTTAAATTCTTCTAATGCGCGTTCTTTTGAAATCAGTATAACCTGCTCTAGGTCACTGTTTTTTCTTAGTTCAGAAGCAAGTCTCTCACCTTCAGCATTACTTATATTAGTCTTTAAAAACAGTGATATTTGATTGCTTGCCTCTAAGTTTCCAGTTAATTGCTGCATATTAACAACAAATAAATAAAACCCTGCTGCCAATGAAATTGCAATGGCCATGACAGTAATAGTCATTACCGTTGAAAACGGGCTACGAACCAATCGACCTAAGCTTGAAAATAAAGCATGAGCATGAACATATAAATACGCTTGTGATTTGTCCGAAAACTCACTACTTCCTTTATTGTTTATTTGACGAGCGTTATTTTTCTTCATTAACTTGCCACCAATTTACCATGATCTAATGTCAAGACTCGGTGTCCCATTTGACTTAGCAAGTCCAGATCATGACTTGCAATTAGAACAGTCACCCCCACTTTTTGAAACTGCTCCAATAAATGCATCACTTCAGCAGATAACTCAGGATCTAAATTACCTGTCGGCTCATCGGCTAAAATCAATCGAGGTTTATTAATGACCGCTCTTGCGATACCAACACGTTGCTGCTCGCCCCCTGATAAAGATAATGGGTATTTCTTTTCTTTACCCAATAAACCCACTTTATCTAAAGCAGCCCTTACTCTTCTGTTAATTTCCTGATATCCATAACCGGATATCACCAGCGGTAAGGCGACATTATCAAAGACTGTTCTATCATGTAATAATTTGTTATCTTGAAAAATTAAACCTAATTTCCTACGGATAAAAGGAATCTGTTTTTCACTAATCTTATTTAGGTTTTGCCCATCCAATAAAATTTGACCGCGACTGCTCAATACCATCATTGCAATTAATTTGAGTAATGTACTTTTCCCAGCTCCAGAATGGCCGGTTAAAAAAGCCATTTCACCTGGCTTTAAATGAAAGTTCACATCTATTAGCGCATCACCAGCATCAGGATATCGTTTACTTACATGGTCAAATTTAAGCATTTTAATAGGTATCTATTGATCGGAGTTTTGTTTTTTTAAGGTTAGGTCTCTTTTGATTAGCACAAGAGAAATAAATCACTAAACTGAGTTTTCATGTGTTAACTGAAGTAATGCGGACAGAAGCCCGCACTACACTTTTAACCTATCAATCCCTTACAAACAAAGCATCAACAAAGGCATGAGCATCAAAGTCTTGTAGATCATCAATACCTTCACCAACACCTATAAAACGAATAGGCAATTCAAACTGGTTAGCTAAGGCAAACAGCACCCCACCTTTTGCGGTTCCATCCAGCTTTGTTAATGCAAGCCCTGATAATTCAACCACCTCATTAAATATTTTGGTTTGCGACAAGGCATTCTGTCCTGTTCCTGCGTCCAATACCAATAAGACTTCATGGGGTGCTGTTTCATCAACTTTCCCCATAATCCGTTTGATTTTACTTAACTCGTCCATCAAATTCGATTTGGTATGCAGTCTGCCGGCTGTATCAGCAATTAATACATCAATACCTTTGGCTTGCGCCGATTGTACTGCGTCATAAATCACCGATGCTGAATCAGCACCTGTGTGTTGAGCGACCACATGAATTTCATTACGCTCACCCCATACTTCAAGCTGCTCAACCGCTGCGGCTCTAAAAGTATCTCCAGCAGCTAACATCACACTATGCCCTTGTAATTTTAAGCGTTTAGCTAATTTACCAATGGTTGTGGTTTTCCCTACCCCATTAATACCGACCACTAGAATAACAAAAGGCTGGTCTTGATCAGGTATTTTAAGCGGTTGATCACATGGCTGTAATATCTCTAACAATATTTGTTTCAACGCCTCTTCTAATGCTTCTCCATCGTTAAGCTGATGACGCTCTAAACGCGCAGTTAGTTGAGAAATAATCAGCGTTGTAGTCTCTATACCAAGATCAGCCACCAACAAACTAGACTCAATTTCTTCTAAGAGGTCTTGGTTTATTTCTTTTTGACCTAACGGAATACTGGATAAAACACCGCCCAGACCTGTTCTGGTTTTCTTTAACTGGGTTGTTAATCGTAAATATAATGACTCTGAACTAGGTTCGACATAAACTTCTTCAGCTTCTAGTTCAACCTCTTTTACTGCTTCAATAACAGCGACAGCCTCATCTGCTGATACCCCAACAACAAAACCATACTTACTGTAAAAACTAATGGATATTAATGGCAGCATCAACAATGCTGCAACCACGTTATGAGCAACCAACATAGCTAAAGGTAATTCAAGTTTGACACTAAAAATACCCAGTAAAAGCTCTATCAACAGCAACATACTTAACTGTATACCCGCTTTTCTTACCGGCTTCGGATATTCTTCAGATGTTGCACGCAACATCACCCATGTTAGCAACATGAAGCTGAATAATGCCCCTGCACGATGCATCCAATGCGCGGCAACCTGCCCTTCAAACGATAAGACCCCTGTATAGCCGCTATCTAAACCCGCAAATAAGTTTAAGGCACTCAGATAGTCAACTGCTGGCACCCACACACCATTACAAACAGGAAAATCTGCACATGCTAACCCCGCCTGGTTGGTACTTGTCCAAAATCCAAGAATAATTTGCAACAACAACCCCAACATGGCGACCCTAGCCAATAACCTGGGGCCAGTTTTAACGGTCTGCTGATTCAGTTCTACTTTTGGATTTGTTCGTAAATACATCCAAAACAAAAGCCAAAAAGTAATAAAACCCAGTAACAATTGCCCCGTTACAATAACAGGCATCATTTTGATTTTAACTGCCCATACGCCCAACAGTAACTGCAAACCAAGTAATGTTAACAACGCATTGCTGGAAACAACAGCAGCCAAACGACACAGTTTTTGGGTCCATGCTGAAACTGTTAAAAATAAAGCCAAAATACCTATAACAGCAATTACAGAGCGATAATTCACCCAATCTTTAATGACTTGTTTAACTTCAATTGGTATTAACGATGATTGTGGCGCAGTACCAGCAACACTTGCATCACCATAACAACCCGGCCAGCCGCTCCAATCTGGACATCCTATTGCTGCATCCGATAACCGGACAGTAGAACTAAAAACAATAACAATTAGCGCTAAAATCAGCGTAAATAATGTGATTTTCCTAAACATCTCTTTAACCAATCTGTGAAATTTTTAATAATTTACGCAAGTCACTTTTGACTTTGTACGGATCAAAATCAGGCTCATACTGCATCATAATGTTTCCTAATGGATCCATTAAAAAAAGCATACCTTCTGGAATGCCAGCGGCTCTAATTTTATTTAATTTTTCAGACAATGACGCGGCAGGCTTAGCTCTTAATAATCTAAGATCATCTTTCCACCATGACTGAGCCATTGTTTTGTCAGTATCTGCCATAACAAGCACAAGACGACGAACTCGAGTCAGATCCTTATTCATCATTAATCGCAACTGCTTTGTTTTATGTATTGCTTGTAAACAAACCTCATTACAATTCGTACTGGGTATAACATTAACCAACACCCAATGACCTTTTATCTCATGTATATTTTCGACAGAAAAATCATCAAACCCAACAAAGTCAACAAATTCTGTTGTTGCTGGAGGTGTAATAAGCTGCCCTTGATTTGTTCCGCCGCCCATCCACGTTGCATTACTTGATAAAAACCAAGCGATACCAAAAGGAATAATCGACATAGCAAAGATAATAATAACCGTGCGGTTATTTTTTTTCTGTTGTGCGTTCAGTTCGTTCATTTACTTTTTCTACTAAATCCAATAAATAATACAGTTAAGGTCAAAGCCAATCCAAACCATTGTACGGCATAAGCCACATGCTTTTCAGGTGGCATGACCGATTTTTTTCTCCAGTCACGGCTATAACCGTCACTCATACTCTTATCTAGTTCAATTTGAAAAGGAAATAATGCATAACCCAGTTTTTCTGAGAGCACTTGACTATCGACAACTTGCACCACAGAAGGCCACCCCTCAGTCGGAATTTCAGCTCCTGCCAGACGAATACCTACCACAGGAAAATAATTGATTCGTCCTGTTATCGTTACATTTAGCGTCTCAATCGAGATATCAGGTAAAACACGTCGGTCTTTGTTTAGGGCAACCCATCCCCTATTAACCAGTACCGATTGATTCAAACCATCAATCTTAAATGGCGTCATTACAAAATACCCTGCCCTACCGTTAACGATTTGGTTATCAATCAAGTATTGGTGAGAAGAATCATAACGACCTGTTATTTCTGTTTTTCTATACCTTGTACCTTCTAAATCAACATCTTCCGTCAGCTTTAAAAGTGATTTATCTACTGATAACTGCTGCTGCCTTACAAAAACTTTCTTTTGTTCCGCTCTATCTAACTGCCAAAAACCAAGAGATACCAGTAAAGTAACTAAAACTAGGTACAATACAATGGAAAAAGTACTAAATTTTAATTCCATTTTAGCAATAGTTAATTTCATATTTTTATATTACCCTATCAATACACGTACTTTAATAGCAAAAACAACCATTAAAAACATAAGCTGACATGTCTATAAAAATCATTTTTATTGTCGTATTTCTCTTCATTCTTTTTAGCTTGGGCACTGCCTTATTTAACTTAGTGATGTATAAAGATAAAGAGCACTCGAAAAAAACAGTTAAAGCCCTAAGCTATAGAATTGGTATTTCTTTAGTTCTATTTATCATGATGTATATTGCACTTATTACTGGCATGATAAAACCAGAAGGTATTGGCGCTAGAATACAAATGTTCAAGCAAAATCAATTACAAAGCGAGACCCAAGTAAATCCCTAGTTCATCAAGGAATACGCACAAAATCAGCTCCAAAATGTAGTATGGGCAAAGCGGTAGCGTGCCTATCACACTAGAAATGATGGGCACGAAAGAACCCTTTGCCCATCCTACACAATGAGTAAATCAATAAAATTACGCTATTTATTCCAAAGGGGAATGGCTGTGATTAAAAGTACAGGGAAAAGAGTTGTTTTATTCCCTGCTCACCCAACCCTCCAGGCAAGTTCTCCATGCGTTGCTCTATCTCTTTATTCTTTTCGCTTTTTTACCCTCTTAACAATAGCTAGCACACTCTTTTAATCACACCTAGAGGGAATTGTATTTCCCAACACCCTAAAAACCTACGGCAAAAAAAAAGCGCAGTCTAATGACCGCGCTTTTTTCTGGTTTCAACTTTATTTACATTATATAAACAAAGATAAACAAACCTAACCATACCACGTCAACAAAATGCCAGTACCAGGCAGCACCTTCAAAAGCAAAATGATTTTCAGGTGTGAAGTGTCCTTTCCAACTACGGAAAAGTACAACAGATAGGATTATTGCACCGACACAAACGTGAAAACCATGAAAACCAGTTAACATAAAGAAAGTTGAACCATAAACACCAGAACCTAAAGTAAGCCCCATGTCGTGATACGCTTCATAATACTCAACCGCTTGAAAACCAACAAACAAAAAGCCTAAGCCTACGGTTGCAGCAAGTCCTTTGATTAATTGATCACGATTTTTAGCTAATAAGCCATGATGAGCCCAAGTACAAGTAACACCACTTGTTAGTAGTAATAATGTATTAAGAAGTGGCAAACCAAAAGCACCCATTGGTTCAAAATCACCACCCACATTACCTGGACCATTAGTTGGCCATACAGCTTCAAAACCAGGCCATAACATTGCAGTTGAACGACCAGGACCGTCACCAATACCTGCAAGCCAATCCATAGATAAATTACGTGTATACCATAATGTGCCAAAGAAAACGGCGAAGAACATAATCTCTGAGAAAATAAACCACATCATTCCCATACGATAAGAAATCCCTACCCCATGGTTATATGTACCTGCTTCACTTTCATTTGCTTGTAAAGTAAACCAACCTGCCAGCATTACAATAAAAATGGCTAATCCTATCACCATCATTGTAGAACCAACAGTATTACCATTTAAGTGGTTTGCAAAACCAGCCAGCATAATCATAAGACCAGCTGTACCTATCACTGGCCATGTGGCTTTGTTTGGAATGTAATAAGCATCATTTGTAGACATACGCTACCCCTTGTTATTTTTTTACCGACGTTTCAGTATTATCAAAAAAAGTATATGCGAGTGTTATTGTTTTATACCTTGCAGGTAATTCTGGGTCAATAACAAAACGAACCGGCATCAGTTTTACTTCATTAGGTTCGAATGTTTGCTCCGAAAAACAAAAACACTCTGTTTTTTTTAAATATTCTGCAGCAAGCCCTGGTGTCACACTAGGAATTGCTCTTGCAACCATTTTTTTATCTGTTTTGTTTTCAGCATAAAAATTCACCGTATAATATTTCCCCGGATGAATTTTCATCTTATTTTTTTCTGTTCGAAATTCCATTGGTGCTGATTTATTAAGAGAAGTAATAAACTCTATGTTTATCTCTCTATCAATATCAACCTCATACTTCACTTCTGCAATAGCTTCATCACCCGGTTTTCCATTTAATCCTGTGATATCACAAAATACATTATAGATAGGCACTAATGCATAGCCAAAACCGAACATACCAAGAACAATAAATAACAACTTACGAATCAGTTTAGTATTTTTTTGTCCTACACCATCACTCATTGAGAAATTGCTCTCATCACGGCAAACACATAAATAGTTGCTGCTACTGCAATTAAAATCACCGCAGTCAAAATATTCTTTTTTCTTGTATCCATTTTTTCACCTGACCCTTTGCCCCAAATAGAGCAAAAGGTCTCATAGTTATTTTCTACAACCCTTAGAAGTGTTCTGTTGGCACTTCTTTCGGTGGAGTAGAGAATGTGTGATAAGGCGCTGGAGAAGGCAAAGTCCATTCCAGACCATGTTTACTCGCACCTTCCCAAACTTCATCAGTTACTTTTTCGCCTGTGCCACCTTTAATTGTTTTATAAACAATATAAACAAATATCAGCTGACTTGGGCCATAAATAAAAGCACCAATACTAGAAATCATATTCCAATCAGCAAATTGTACAGCGTAATCAGGAATACGACGTGGCATACCTGCCAAACCTAAAAAGTGTTGCGGGAAGAATAAGATATTTACTGAAATTGCAGATAACCAGAAATGCAGTTTGGCAAGTTTTTCATCATACATATTACCTGTCCATTTAGGCAGCCAGAAGTAACCAGCAGCCATCAGAATAAAGACTGATGCAGGAACTAACGTGTAATGGAAATGGGCAACAATAAAGTAAGTATCATGATATTGAAAATCAACCGGAGCAACCGCCATCATCAAACCTGTAAAACCACCCAGGGTAAAAAGTACAACAAAGGCAATTGAAAACAGCATAGGTGCTTCAAAAGTCATTGAGCCTTTCCACATGGTTGCAGTCCAGTTGAAGATTTTCACACCTGTTGGAATCGCAATCAACATAGTGGCATACATAAAGTACAACTCACCCGCTATTGGCATACCCACAGTAAACATGTGATGAGCCCAAACAATAAATGAAAGGAAAGCAATCGCTGCTGTTGCATAAACCATTGAGGCATAACCAAATAGAGGTTTACGCGCAAACACTGGAATAATGGTTGAAGCCACACCAAATGTAGGCAAAATCATGACATAAACTTCTGGATGTCCGAAGAACCAGAAAATATGTTGATAAAGCACTGGATCACCACCGCCCGCTGCATCGAAAAAGCTAGTATCGAAGAAACGGTCTGTTAACAGCATAGTCACCGCACCAGCAAATACTGGCATAATCGCGATTAATAAGAACGCTGTAATTAACCATGTCCATACGAACAAAGGCATTTTCATTAATGTCATTGCTGGTGCACGCATATTGAAAATAGTCGCGATAATGTTAATCGCCCCCATAATCGATGAGATACCCAATAAATGCACAGAGAAAATAGCAAATGGTAATGCATTACCTGTTTGCAAGACTAGAGGTGGATACAAAGTCCAGCCTGAAGCTGGCGCACCACCTTCCATGAACAATGTACTCGCCAGTAATAATACACCAGCAACCAACATCCAGAAGCTCATATTATTCATACGTGGTAACGCCATATCAGGCGCACCAATCATCATAGGAATCATCCAGTTAGCTAAACCAACAAAAGCCGGCATAACTGCACCAAATACCATGACTAAGGCATGCATGGTTGTCATAGAGTTAAAGAACTGAGGATCTACAAACTGCATTCCTGGCTCAAAAAGTTCTGTACGAATGATTAAAGCCATTGCGCCACCAACAAAAAACATTGTCAGTGCAAATAATAAATACAACGTACCTATATCTTTATGGTTAGTGGTAACAATCCACCTTAAAAGGCCCTTCGCAGGACCGTGATCGTGATGATCGTCATGTTCAGCTGTTACAGCAGACATACTCTATACCTCTTTTAATATTTGAATAGATTAGACTCAAGAAAATTTAAGTTAACGACTTATTCGTCGTCATCCTCATCTTCCTCTTCTGGTAATGCTGACTGTAACGCCTGAATCGCTGATGGTTGAATTGAATCCCCCACCTCATTTCCCAAGCCATTACGGATAAAAGTAGATACCGCTGCAAAATCAACTGCACTTAGCATTTGACCAAAAGCAGGCATCATTCCTTTCCCGTTCATCATTAAATCAACTTGTGCATTCATATCACCAGTCACAATTGCACTACCTGTAATTGCAGGGAATGTACCAGCCAAGCCAGCCCCATCTGCCATATGACAAGATGAACAATTATTGGCATACACTGTTTCACCTTTTGCAATCAACTCTTCAGCGGCCCAATCTTTATCTGCTGCATTCGCTTCTGCTAACGCTAATTCTTTTTGTTCTTTAACCCATAGTTCGTAGTCTGCTTTTTCCTTAACAATAACAACGATAGGCATAAAACCATGATCTTTACCGCATAACTCAGTACATTGGCCGCGATATGTTCCTGGTTTTTCAACAAAAGTCCACGCTTCGTTGATAAAACCTGGAATAGTATCTTTTTTCCAGCCTAAATCAGGCACCCACCATGAATGAATCACATCAGCCGCTGTAAACAAAAAGCGTATTTTTGTATTAGCTGGTACAACCAGAGGCTTGTCAACATTCAATAAATAATGAGGAACTGAACGAGGATCTATACCCGAATTTTTTTGACGTGCCTGGTTACTTGCTTCATCAAGACTACTAAAAAAATGAATGCCATTATCCAGGTATTCATATTCCCACTTCCATTGCCAACCTGTTACTTTGATTGACATCTCAGACTCTTGAACATTATCCATATCCATTAGACTCTTGGTCGCTGGAATCGCCATCGCAATCAATATAACGGTTGGGATAATCGTCCAGATAATCTCTACGGTTGTATTTTCATGAAATTGTTCAGCTTTATGCCCCATTGATTTACGATGAAAGTAAATCGAATAAAACATAGTGCCAAATACACCAATACCAATGAACACACAGATCCATAAAATCAGCATATGAAGATCATAAACTTCATTACTGAGATCAGTGACCCCCTTCATCAGGTTGAGAGTGTAATCCGCATGAGCAGACCCTTGACCTAAAGTCATTAAGGTGAGAGCAGCGAATAGTTGCTTTGTTTTCTTCACGGAGCAGCCTCCTATTAGTAGTTATAAACTTGTATGCGTTATGTTTTTGGTAATTTAAGGCAGGTAAATTGTATAAAACTTACACTAATACAGCCTTATTATTACAGCCCCTTCCCAAAGGCTATCTTATTTTTTTGTGGTTATCGCAATTAGCCGGGTAATTCTAACCTATCATCCTTTTCTATTCCAGAAGTGCTGACAATGATTTTTCATAAGTACAAAAAAAAGGCCTGTGAAAAATCCATTTCACAGGCCTTTTTTCTAAATGTTTTTCGTTAACTATTCAGTGCATCCGCATAAGCAAAATCAAAATTTGGAATATGGCTATCCAGCCAACCTTTAACCATTTGACCCACTTCATCCGTCACATCTGCTTCACCTGCGTGAAATTTCTGTTGTAGGCCAGCACAGATAGCAACTAAGGCATCATGCTCTTCTTTATGACGTACATAACCTGCATATCCTTTAGCTTGCATTTCTTTTTCTTCATGTGCAAAGTGATCAACAACATAAGCAATCAATGCATCTAGTGAAGCACCAATTTGTGAGCGCTCAGCACCGCCAATTGCGTCATCATATAACTTATTTAACAGACTAAAAATTTCTTTATGCTCATCATCTGCGAAACCCACTTTTGTTGCATATTGCTCAGCAGTCCAAGTCATTAAAGCCATATCATTTCTCCAGATTTGTTTTTTTTATAAAAGGAGCTGCAATTATGCTGAGTTTTTTTATTCACTCTTTGACCTAGATCAATTTTTCTCCATTTATATAATTTACCAATACATCAAACTCCTTTTCCTTTACATATGGCAAAACACCTAACAAGGGTGCAGATATTTTGTTTTTTAAGGTGCTGATATTTTCACTTTGCTTGTCCATATCATTATCAACACACATAGCCAACCAGCCAGCACACTCAACCCCAGAAGCTTGTATTGCCTGAAAAGTCAGCCGAGCATGATTGATACAGCCCAACCGAATGCCAACAACCATAATCACAGGTATTTGCAGTGCACTAGCAAGATCAGCAATATCATAATCATCGCTTAATGGTGCTAACCAGCCACCTGCACCTTCTACTATCACTACATCAGCCTTATCTTTTATCTTGTTGAATGCTTGTACAAGCTCATTTATCTGCACAGTCTCATCAATAGCCGCCAGATGTGGTGAAACCGGCATTTCAAAGGCATAAGGATTAATTTCACTATAATCTAGCGCTAAGGATGCATTTTCTTGCAACAATAAGGCATCTTCATTTTTTAATTGTCCATCAATCCATTCACAACCGGCGGCTACTGGCTTCATTCCTACAACTGATTGTCCCTGGCGCTTAAAGTAGCGCATTAAAGCAACTGTAGCCCATGTTTTACCAACACCAGTATCTGTACCGGTAATAAAATAGCCTTTTTTCATGATCCTACCTTCGCACTTACAAAGATCAACTCATAGGTCGCTGGAATCATTCCATTCAGGCGATACCTTTCATAAGATTCAATCATCCGTTGCATGCTGCTCTTGCTGGTTGTTTGTCGGTTGCGACCCGCTAAAACATTATGAGCACCAATACCTTTAAGTTCTCGCATTAGATCTAAAACTGTTTGATAATTTGATTGATAGTGTTTGCTTTCAATCTGTATATCTTCAAACCCTGCTTGCTGTAAAAAAACCAATAATTCTTCAGCCGAATAAAAATCATTTACATGAGTATATTTATCAACCTCAGCCCACGCTTGCTTAAGTTCCTGCAAGGTTGCTGGACCAAAGGTTGAAAAAACCAGCCGCCCTTCTTTTTTAAGCACCTGATTAAAGCCGACAAAAACATCAACTAAGTTTTGACACCATTGCAACGCTACGTTGGAAACTATTTTATCAACCGACTGTTTCCGTAACGGCAAACTCTCAGCATCTGCACAGATAGCCTGTACCGCATCAACAGCTTGCAACTTGGACTTGGTCATTTGCACCATAGACAAAGCAATATCAATCGCGATCATTTGCTTAACATCACTTCTGGACATGAGCTCTTGAGTTAAGAACCCCGTCCCACAACCAACATCAACTACCGTGTGATCCGCGTTATTAATCGCAAACTTAGCCAATAAATCCAGCCCAACCTCTCTTTGTAAGGTTGCCAAACCATCATAAGTATTGGCCGCTGAAGCAAACGAATGCCTCACCTTATTTTTATCTATAGAAATAACAGCACTCATACAAAACGTTTTATTATTTCAATCACTTCTGATTGATGCGATAAAAAAGGCACATGCCCTGCGCCCGAAATAATATTTAATTCACAAGCCGGCTGTATTTTTTGTATATCTTGACTTACCTGCACAGGAATTAAGCTATCTTTATCGCCCTGAATAATACTCAATGGCATATTCAGAGCCATTAAATCTGCTCTTAAATCAGCATTTTTTAAAATATCCAAAGCGCTCTGTAATATATTTTCTTTAGGGGGGTCACAAGACTGTATCGCTATTTTTAATTCTTTTAACAAGGCTTTACCATTTGGCAAGCTATTAACTTGCAACGCTAAAAATCGCACTAAAGTAACAGAACAATTTAAAGAAAGATTATTAGCAAAATCTTCCAGTAACACTGCTTTCATACCAGCCCAATTCTGCTCTGCTACAAACCGAGGGTTACCAGCCAATAGCATTAATGATTCAACTCGCTGAGGAAATCTATTTGCCATTGTTAATGCGACTGACGCGCCTAAAGACCAACCTAATACACAAAAAGGTGTTTCAGGTGAAGACTCAATCAAGGCATCACTTATTTGCTCCAATGTATACGGATCTACTGAATCACTAAATCCGTGCCCAGGCAAATCTAAACACGTCACCTGATAATGTTGTGCCAACTGTTGTGCAAATGACCGCCAAATACCTGTATGCATCGCCCAGCCATGAATTAACACAACAGGCCTACCCTGTCCGTAGACTTCTTTATGAATTTTTATCATGAAATGATG
>DAOWHF010000096.1:0-3997 GCA_030641565.1 Methylomarinum sp. | reverse complement strand
AGATTCTGCTATTGATGCAAGGCCAGTTGTTGTCGATAATGTTGTTTATATCTACTCCAACGATGGCACGCTTGCTGCCTTAAAAGCAAGGTTGTTTTAAATTATACTCCGCGCGGTTAAGTTTTCGGCTTTTATCTTGAGTTAAGTTTTGTTGAGAGCAAGGCACTGAATTAGGCGCATAGCAAGCTACGCAACTATTTCAGTAACGCAGCTATCAGCAAAAATCAGCCAATAGAAAATTGAAAACTTGGCCGTGCAGAGTATAAGGTTGGCGCTGTATGGATGACGGCTCACAATAAGAATATGGATGTTTCAATATAAAAAACATGTCGATTTCTGGTGATGTGTTTGTTTCTTAGTTTCAATAAAATCCGCACTCAATCGAGGTTTTTAGCTTAAATGTTACCTGTTATAGCCCTAGTCGGGCGTCCAAATGTAGGGAAATCTACACTGTTTAATTATTTGACTCGCAGTCGAGAGGCCTTAGTAGCGGATTACCCTGGGTTAACCAGAGACCGGAAGTATGGTCGTGTAAGACGAGGCGAAAGAGATTGTTTAGTTGTTGATACAGGCGGGATCACTGACGACAGTGAAGGGATTGATAGTTTTGCTAAAAAGCAGGTTCAGGTCGCTTTAGAAGAAGCTGATGTTGTTTTCTTTTTAGTGGATGCTAGAGAGGGAATGAATAGTTCTGATGAGGCTATTGCAGATTCTTTGAGGAAGCTAAATAAGCCGATTGTTTTGGTGACCAACAAAATTGATGGGCTTAATGCGGCGGTTGCAACAGTTGATTTTTATTCTTTAGCGCTAGGCGAACCAGTTCAGATTGCGGCATCGCATGGGCGTGGTGTTAAAGAGTTGTTATCGCAGATTGACATTCTGGTGCCGCCAGATGATGAAGAGATTGAAGAGGAAGAAAAGGGTATCAGTATAGCTGTTGTAGGAAGACCTAATGTTGGTAAATCTACTCTGGTTAATCGTATTCTAGGTGAAGAGCGTGTTGTTGTTTTTGATGAAGCGGGAACAACACGAGACAGTATTTATATACCTTTTGAAAGAAATGAGCAGAAATTTACCTTAATTGATACTGCGGGCATGCGTAGAAGAGCCAAGGTATCATTGGTTGTAGAAAAGTTTAGTATTATTAAGGCATTGCAGGCTGTAGAAAAATCAAATGTGGTTATTTATTTGGTTGATGCTAGAGAAGGTATTACAGATCAGGATGCTCATCTATTAGGTATGGTGCTTGAAGCAGGACGAGCACTAATTATAGGTTTGAATAAATGGGATGGCATCTCGGTTGATCAGAAAGAACTGATAAAGAAACAGTTGGATATAAAGTTATCGTTTTTGGATTTTGCAGAAAAACGCCCCATATCAGCATTGCATGGTAGTGGCGTTGGTAAATTATTTGATGTTGTGCATGACTTATATGATGCTGCAATGGTTGATATGTCTACACCAGTCTTAACACGAATTTTAAAGGAGGCAGTGGCAACTCATCAGCCGCCTTTGGTTAATGGTCGTAGAATAAAATTAAAATATGCTCATCAAGGCGGTCGAAACCCTCCTACTGTAGTTATTCACGGGGTGCAAACAGATGCGCTGCCAGGCGCATATAAACGATATCTGATGAATTTTTTCCGAACCCAAATGGAGTTACACGGAACGCCGGTAAGGTTGGTGTTTAAATCAACTGAAAATCCATTTAAAGGACAGAAAAATAAACTAACCGATAGGCAGATAAAAAAGCGCCAGCGTTTAGTAAAATATAATAAAAAGAAATAACTATACTTCGTGCGGTTACGGATGTGGAATTTATAGCAAGTTGATTTTAGTCGATAGCAAGGCGATTAAACAGACGCATAGCAAGCTACGCAACTGTTTAAGCAACGCAGTCTATCGGCTAAAATCAACCGATAGAAATCCGCAACCGTGATCGTGCGAAGTATTTTCTCGGGTGGGCTCATTGAGCCTGCTCAAGTATGAAATTAGAAAGTAGGAAATAGCACATGGCAACAATTTCATTTCAAGGTAAACCCATTAAAACTTCTGGTGAATTACCAGCGGTTGGTACTGTAGCACCTGACTTTTTATTGGTCAGTGGGCAGTTGAAAGATGTTTCTTTAGCAAATTATGCTGGTAAAAGAAAAGTATTGAGTATCGTGCCTAGTTTGGATACGCCAACGTGTGCGGCATCGACTCGTATATTTAATCAAAAGGCCAGCAACCTTGATAATACAGTTGTCTTGGTGATTTCGGCAGACCTGCCATTTGCACAAGGTCGTTTTTGTGAGTCAGAAGGACTGAAAGATGTTGAGTCTTTATCAACCTTTCGCTCAAATTTTGCTGAAGACTACGGTGTTAAAATTATAGATACCATTTTGGCTGGGCTAACTACGCGCGCAATTGTTGTTCTTGATGAAAAAGATCAAGTGATTTACACAGAGCTAGTTGCGGATGTTGCAAATGAACCTGATTATGATGCAGTATTAACAGTCTTAAAATAAGTTTAATAAAATATTTGCATGATCTAAAAAAACAGTTATAATAGAGTTTCTTTATGGGCGAGCGTGGCGGAATTGGTAGACGCGCTGGTTTTAGGTACCAGTATCGTAAGATGTGAGAGTTCAAGTCTCTCCGCTCGCACCACAAGAATTTTTTATAGTTAACGATAATCGCCGTTAATTTCTCGTCATATCCTAATATGATTTACCGATCATCGGTATCTGAATAATCACACATTGTTTGAGGTAAAGTAATGCAAGTTTCTGTCGAAAAGACATCGGAATTAAGCCGTAAAATGACTGTTAGTCTTCCTGAAGAAATGATCCAGGGAAAAATGGAAGCTCGATTTAAGTCGTTAGCGCGCGAAGTTAAGGTCGATGGTTTTCGTCCAGGAAAAGTTCCTGTTCGTGTTGTTAAAAAGATGTATGAGGAACGTGTAAGAGGTGAAATTACGGGTGATTTAATTCAGTCAACGTATATTGATGCTTTAAAAGAACAAGATTTAAATCCAGCAGGTTATCCGCATATTCATTCATCTGATAAAACCGAAGGCTTTGAATATACAGCTGAATTTGAAGTTTATCCTGAGGTAACTCTTGATGGATTAGCAGGTATTGAAATTACACGTCCTGTGGCAACACTTGAGCAAGCTGATCAAGATGCGATGGTTACTAAGTTAAGAGAGCAAAAGAAAGATTGGGCTATTGCTGATCGTGCTTCTGAGAAGGGTGATCGTGTTACAGTTAATTTTTCAGGTGTTTGTGAAGGTGAAAATTTTACTGACGGTAAAGTTGAAGACTTTGTTGTGGAAATTGGCACTGAAAAAATGATACCAGGCTTTGAAGATCAATTGATAGGTCTTGAAGCAGGTGCAAACAAATCATTTGAAGTCACTTTTCCTGAAGATTATGGTAATGAGAAGTTGGCTGGGAATGTTGCTGAGTTTGAGGTTGAATTGACTAAGGTGGAAGGTGCCTCACTACCAGAGATTGATGAAGAATTTATCAAAGCTTATGGCGTTGAAGACGGTACCTTAGAGTCTTTTAATGATGATGTTAAAGCTAATATGGAAAAAGAGCTGGCTCAAGGCTTAAAAGGTAAGTTTAAAAATGCAGTGATGGATGCGCTGTACGAAAAAATACAACTTGCTATTCCTAACGCTTTGATTGACCAAGAAGTACAAAGCATGATGAAGCCTTACGAAGCAAATGCTAAAAGACAGGGTATGAAATTGGAAGATCTTGATCTGCCAAAAGATATATTTGAAGGTCAGGCTAAGCGTCGTGTTGCTTTGGGTCTTATTTTGGGTGAAATTATTCAAAAAAATGAGATTACAATTGACGATGCTAAAGTACGATCTACAATTGAAGATATGGCTGTCAGCTATGAAAAACCAGAAGATGTGTTGGAATGGTATTATGCTGATGAAAGCCGTCTGAATGAAGTTAAGCAAATGGTTTTAGAAGATCAAGCGGTAGAATGGATTGTT
>DAOWHF010000362.1:0-14499 GCA_030641565.1 Methylomarinum sp. | reverse complement strand
AATGTCCAGAACCAGTGATGGCCCAAGCAATTCGAGGTAAGTGGTTTTTACGGCTGTTAGTCATGCGCGGTATTATACCCGATTGTTTTTTTTACGCTGTTACTGTTATGAACTTTTAATGTAAATAAAGAGTTAAAAAATCAACAGGCTTTAAATAGCTCTCTCCAGAGGGAGAAGGTTAGGTTAGGGGGGTAGCATAGATTCTTGAAAAGAAATATTCACTGGCCACTATGCATTTAAACATCAATCATAATAAGCAGGATTATGCACATGTTGTGGTGATGCCACATGTAGACAGAAATGTATTAACACAATTTCTAAATGACCTGGACCAGGATACGGTTTCCAGTTGATTGTCTGCAGAAAGCTGGTTGCATTTAAATCATGCAATCAAGCCTAGTGTAATGGTAGACTAATTTCAGGCATACCTACTTGTATTTCGTCATGAAGATTCCACACGTTATGACTATTTTTTGATCTATTTGCTGCGAAAGGCCACCAAGAGATAAACAAAAAACAATTAATTCTTTAGGCCTAATGTACCCATCTTAAAAGTAATTCATCAAAGAGCAGCTGTGGATCGGTAAGCATCTATTGAAAAAAAGTACATAATCAAGTTTCTTTCAATAAGTGGATGGCTAAAATAATTAAGGAGCCCCTCAATGAACATTGCCACCGTTAATAAATTTAGCTTTTTCGGCTTTATAATATTATTGAGTCTCTGGTGCTTTGTTGTTTTTCATATAATGAATATTCAAGAAAAGCAGTCCATTAAAAATGAGGGTTACCATTTGCATTCTTATAATATCGCAAATGAGTTGCGTCAAAGTTCTGATGATCTGACACGTATGGCCCGTACATATGTATCAACTGATAACATAATTTATGAACAGTATTATTTTGAAATACTTGCTATCCGAAATGGAGAAGCTCCACGACCAAAGAAATATCCACCAACATACTGGTATACCTCCCTTACTACTAATAATGCTTCCTTAAATCATCTAGGTAAGCCAATCCCATTGCAAACTCTTATGCGTGAAATGGGATTTACAGAGAAGGAGTTTTCTCTTCTTCGGAAAGCTCAAAATCGTTCAGACACACTTGTGCATTTGGAGAGACAGGCTTTTGCTGCTATGAAAGGCCTCTTTGATGATGGAAACGGTAATTTCACTGTTAAGGGGAAGCCGGATAGAACTTTTGCAAGCAAGCTGTTATTTAGTCCTCAATACAATGAAGAAAAAATATCTATTATGGAACCGATTCAGGAATTCCTTGAGGCTGTTGAATACCGTATGGCTTCAGAGTCCGAGGCTCTTCAGGGTAGACAAACACTATATTTATGGTATGCCATTTTGCTTATAATCGTATCAACACTTATGGCACTTATTATTGCTAATTATGTTAGAACGAAGATCATTTTCCCAGTTTTTTCTTTGAAGCACGATGCTCACATTATTGCAGAGGGTAATTATAAAGCTCGCTGCAAAGTCAACGTGGAAAATGAAATAGGCTCACTCAGTCAGAGTCTAAATGAAATGGCTGAATGTATTGAGTTGGATATAAATAAACTACAACAAATGGCAACAACCGATGAGCTAGTCGGCATCAGCAATAGGCGGGCTTTTATAAAGTCTCTGAAACTTGAGGTGGAGCGCTCTCACCGATATGAGAACCCCTTATCTTTATTGATGATGGATGTTGATAATTTTAAATCATTTAATGATACATACGGCCATCAAATTGGAGATGAGGTATTAAAACTTATTTGTAATGTCAGCCAGACGGCACTTCGAGATAATGATCTGATGGGGCGGCTTGGTGGTGAAGAATTTGCTTTTCTTTTTCCGGCAACCAACATAGATTCTGCTATCATTGTTGCAGAGCGTATACGTACTGCTGTTGAAAAATCTTATCTTATATATAACTCTGAAAGGCTGCATATTACAATCAGTATAGGTGCGACTCAACTAGTAAAAGATGATGGCATTGATGAGTTTCAAAAGCGTGCTGATATGGCGATGTATAAATCAAAGGAAAACGGACGCAATCAAACCTCTTGGCTATAGAGGGTGTGAGCTCATTCATGCTATATAGCCTAATTGGCCCAGACTATAGAAGTCTGATCCAAATTAAAAATCATACTTGAACTGAATTAAGCTGTGGCAGTAACAAATAATGCCGTAAAATTAACTGATAGTTATTTTTGCTTTGTAGCAGCTAAAAGCGGGACTTGGAACTGCATTTTTTTAGTTCCGTAATTTTAATCGATAGGATTTTTAATGTTCAACAACATAGGCAAACCCCTTATTATGGGGATTTTAAATGTCACGCCCGATAGTTTTTCTGATGGTGGGAAATATACGGATATTGATGCAGCGGTTGAGCAAGCAAAAGCTATGATAGCTGATGGAGTTGATATTATTGATATTGGCGGTGAGTCTACGCGGCCTGGATCACAATCCGTTGAGCAAGAAGAGCAGATTGCACGGGTAGTGCCTGTGATTAAAGCCATTAGAGAAACAGTTTCTGAAGAGGTATTGATCAGTATTGATACCACCTTAAGCACGGTGGCAAAAGCAGCTTTGGATGCGGGTGCTAATATCATTAATGATATTTCAGCAGGGCAAACCGACAAAGCGATATTACAGCTTGCCAGTGAAAAAGATGTGCCTATTATTTTAATGCATATGCAAGGCACGCCACAAAATATGCAGGACAACCCATCATATAAAGATGTGGTATCTGATGTGCTTGCATCATTAAAATTACGTGTTGATGAGGCATTGGCCGCTGGTATTAAAAAACAAAATATAGCGATAGATCCTGGTATTGGCTTTGGTAAGCGCAGGGAAGATAATATTAATTTACTGGCGCACTTAGATCAATTTGTTGCAGAAGGTTATTCGGTGTTACTGGGAACTAGTCGTAAGCGATTTATGGGCAGTTTGTGTGATGTCTCGGAACCCGCTGAATTGGTCACGGCAACAGCCGTAACAACAGCATTAGGTGTTATGTCGGGTGTGCAAATGTTTAGGGTGCATGATATTAAGGAAAATAGACAAGCTGCTGATGTGGCATGGGCAATAAAACAAGCTTCCGCGTAGGCAATGCTACATCCAAAACTTATTGAGTTAGAGAATCAATTTAACCCATCACCATTAACCCAATTATTTGATCCGTTATTAGCGCAAAAACAGCTTGAACTATGGATTAAACGGGATGATTTAATTGATTCTGTGATTTCTGGTAATAAATGGCGAAAACTTAAATATATTCTGGATCATGCCTTAAAAATGAAGGCCCACACCGTTATTAGCATGGGCGGGGCATACTCTAATCATTTGCATGCTTTGGCATTTGTTGGGAAACAATTAAAGTTAAAAACAGTGGGGTATATTCGGGGGGAGCGACCTAAGCACTTTAGCCCAACTCTACAAGACCTTGAAAGCTGGGGAATGGAATTGCGCTTTGTTTCTCGTACAGATTACAGAGAGTTAAGGCAATTTAAACACTGCGATGATTTACCCGTGATAGAAAAAGGTCAATATTGGTTACCAGAGGGTGGGGCGACAGAACTGGCTTTACAAGGTGTTGCGGAGCTTGTTTGTGAAATTGATGGGGTATTTGATGTGTTATGTGTGCCTTGTGGAACAGGGACAACATTAGCAGGATTAATTCCAGCTGTACCAAACAACTGTAATGTACATGGTTTTGCGGCTTTAAAAGGCGCAAGCTTTTTGATGGCAGAGGTTGAGGCATTGCTGAGTAATAAAGCTTACGCCAACTGGTCAATTCAGTTAGATTATCATTTTGGTGGTTTTGCAAAAACAAATAATGAACTACTATTATTTATTGATGCTTTTAATCAGCAACATGCTGTTGAGCTAGATCTTGTTTATACAGGGAAGATGTTTTACGGATTGTTTGATCTAATTAAACAAGATTATTTTAAGCCACAACAAAAAATAGTCGCCATCCATACTGGGGGCTTGCAAGGGAAGCGAAGTATGTGAATGGTATATACTAATCCCATCCATTATGGGAAATGTTTTAATAAGCCAAAGTTCCCAAATATTAGTATAAAAAATTAGTTACTACATAAGCCGTCATAAATGTCGTATAACATATGTCAACACAATTTTACGAATTAGTAAGTGAGTGGGTCATAGATCGTGAATGAGATAGTTAAGCAAATAAATCAAATGGAAAATAACGAATTAACAAATCCAGAATATTATATTAACCGTGAGTTAAGTTTATTGGAATTTAATGTCCGGGTTTTGGCGCAAGCCAGAAATGAAACAACACCTTTGCTTGAGCGTTTAAATTATTTATGTATTTCCTGCTCTAATCTGGACGAGTTTTTTGAAGTGCGTGTTGCCAGTGTATTACAGATGGCAAATATGGATAGGGGAGCAATCAGTTCTGATGGTTTAACATCTCATGAGCAGTTAGAAAAAATCAGCCAAAAAGCGCATGAACTTGTAGATGAGCAATATCATGTGCTTAATGATGTTTTAATTCCTCAACTAGAAGAAGAGCATATTCGTTTTGTACGTCGTGACAAATGGACAGCAGTACAAAGACGATGGCTGGAAAAATTCTTTAATGAAGAGCTATTACCTATTTTGACGCCGGTGGGTTTGGATTCCGCCCATCCTTTTCCACGAATATTAAATAAAAGTCTCAATTTTATAATCTCACTCACTGGTAAAGATGCTTTTGGGCGTAATAGTGGCCGTGCTATTTTACAAGTGCCGCGTGCTTTGCCTAGGATTATTGCATTACCTAAAGAAGAAACGGAGAGTGGAGAGTATGATTTTGTTTTTCTTTCTTCGGTAATACATGCTTTTGTTAATGAATTATTCACAGGGATGACGGTTAAGGGCTGCCATCAATTTAGAGTGACTCGAAACAGTGACTTTTTTGTTGATGATGATGCAATTGATGATCTTCTGCACGCAGTAGAGGGTGAGTTGGTTATGCGTAACTATGGTGATGAAGTGCGCATGGAGATTGATGAAAACTGCCCTGAGCAAACGGTGATGTTTTTAAAAGATCGTTTTAGCATGAATGCAGAACGTATTTTTTATGCGAAAGGACCTGTTAATGTCAGTCGATTACAAGAGATTTATAGCTTAATCGATCGCCCTGACCTGAAGTTTCAGCCCTTTATGCCTTCTATTGACTCACAATTATCCAGAAAGAAAAATATTTTTGATGCGATAAAAAAACAGGATATTTTACTGCATCATCCCTATGAATCATTTAGGCCGGTGGTTGAGTTTATCCGTCAAGCCGCGATAGATCCTCATGTGTTGGCTATTAAACAAACGCTTTATCGAACAGGGGTAGATTCGCCTGTAGTTGGTGCACTGGTTAAAGCAGCAATGGCAGGAAAATCAGTCACTGTTGTTATTGAATTACGTGCTCGTTTTGATGAAAAAGAAAATATCGATCTGGCCTCTAAGTTGCAGGAAGCGGCTGTGCATGTGGTATATGGCGTTGTGGGCTATAAAACCCATGCAAAAATGTGCTTGGTATTAAGAAAGGAAGGGAAAACCTTACGCAATTATATGCATCTTGGGACAGGAAATTATCATCCTAAAACAGCAAGACTCTATACCGATTATGGTTTGTTCTCATGCAATAAAGAATTAGGTGCAGATGTGCAGCGTATTTTTGTACAATTAACCAGTTTGGGTAAGGTGAGTAAGTTGCATAAATTATTACAATCACCTTTTACTTTACACAAAGGCCTTATTGCAAAGATTGACCGTGAAATACAAAACAAACAACAGGGTAAAAGCGCAAAAATAATTATAAAAGTCAATGCAGTGGTAGAAGAGGAGTTAATTCAATCCTTGTATAAAGCCTCTCAAGCAGGTGTTGAAGTTAAATTGATTGTTCGAGGTGTTTGCTCTTTAAGACCTGGAGTTAAAGGTGTTTCTGAGAATATTGAAGTTCGTTCAATTATAGGTCGCTTTCTTGAGCATACCCGTGTCTATGCCTTTGATAATGATGGCGCTTGGGATGTTTTTGCCGCGAGTGCCGATTTAATGAGCAGAAACATGTTTAGACGTGTTGAGACCTGTTTTCCTATAGAAAATAAAAAGCTGCGTGACCGGATACTACAGGACTTGGGTTATTACTTAAAAGATAATACCCAGGCTTGGGTATTACAAAGTGATGGCTCGTATCTGCAACAGCAACCAGCTGCGGGTGAAGAGCCTTTTGTTGCCCAAAATGAATTGTTAAAAGCATTTCAGTAAGCTTGTGTAGATGTCTGTAGCGGACTTCAGTCCACGTCCGCTACAGACTCTAAATGTACTTACCATTAATAAGTGATTGAGTTCTTGGTTATCGAGAGGCTTTCCAGTTTTTCTTTCTCTCATTCTTTTTCGCCGCTTTACGCTGTTTAATAAGTTTGAGCTCGATCAATTCTTTTTCAACAAGGCTAGGCAGTTCAAGGGTGATTTTTCCAATAGTGCCTGCTCTAAATTCAGAAATTAAAATTTTGCTGGTTTTTTCTAAATCAACTCGTTTTCCCGAGCGTAAACAGCCGCGCTTTTTACCAATAGATTCCATTAAATCAGATTCATTATCCGGCAGTTGTTCAAATTGATAACGGGCTTTAAGCTGTTCGGGATAATGCTCTAATAAGTATTCAGCGGTAAAAAATGCAATATCAGCATACTCTATTGCCGTATCTTTAATTGCACCGGTGACAGCTAATCTGTAGCCACTATTCTTATTTTCGACATTAGGCCAGAGTACACCGGGAGTGTCTGATAAAATAATATTGTCTTTTAACTTGATACGCTGCTGACGTTTGGTAACCGCAGGCTCATTGCCTGTTTTTGCTATAATGCGGTCAGCAAGAATGTTGATAATAGTTGATTTGCCGACGTTAGGTATCCCCATAATCATGGTCTTTATAGGCTTATCGGTAGTGCCTTTGCCAGATACCATTTTCTGGCATAACTGTGTGATAAGCTTGATTTTATCAGGTTGTTCAGTGGTTAATGCTAGGGTTTTAACACCTTGCTCTTGCTCTAAATAGTCTTGCCATTGCTGTGTTGCTACAGGATCAGCTAAATCAGATTTACTAAGTACCCTGATGCAAGGGGTTTCACCTCGTAAGGTTGATAGCAAGGGGTTCTGGCTGCTAAATGGAATGCGTGCATCTAATACTTCGATAACTAAATCAATTTGAGGTAAGATTTCTTTGATTTCTTTATTGGCCTTGTGCATATGGCCGGGGTACCACTGAATTTGCATGATATCTTGTAAGTCTACATATTAGATAAAAATTCTATTTTATCACGTGAAGTATATAATGCGGTTCAGTTTAAAATGATTTTAGGTTTATGGAAACAGTATTAAATATATCGCAGGGGACTTTTGATTTGCAGCGTTTGCCTCAGCGGAAAAATGAGCAACTACGAGCTTGGGATGCAGCTGATGAGTATTTATTAGGCTATCTGACGGATGAGGTGCAATTAACAGAAACAAGTCGTATTGTCATTTTAAATGATAGTTTTGGTGCTTTGGCTGTCGCTTTAAATAAATATAAACCTATCGCAATTTCCGATTCTTGCCTTTCTCAGCAGGCAACTGTCATTAATCTGGGTGCTAATGGTTTAGATGAAGGCTGTGTGAATCTAAATAACTCACTTGATTGGCCCAGTGAGCCAGTAGATTTAGTGCTAATAAAAGTACCAAAGACTATGGCTTTACTGGAAGATCAGTTGATTCGTTTACAGCCGTTGTTAACAGAAAATACACAAGTTATTGCAGCAGGTATGGTTAAGTCTATGCCAGCAACCGTATGGAAATTGATGGCACGTTATTTGGGGGAGACAAAGCCCTCATTGGCTAAAAAGAAAGCGCGATTAATCTTTGTCGATTTGAATCTTCAAGAAAAACTATTTGAGAATCCTTACCCCGTTTATTATCAGTTAGAAGGTACTAAATATCGAATTGCTAATCATGCTAATGTATTTTCCAGAGATAGCTTAGATATAGGTACGCGGTTTTTACTAAATCATTTACCTAAAAATAATACAGCTAAGCATATAGTTGATTTAGGTTGCGGTAATGGCGTGGTCGGTTTGATGCTTGCGGAGTCTCACCCTTTATCTAAACTGTATTTTGTTGATGAATCATATATGGCTGTAGCATCAGCGAAAGAAAATTTTAAGCATGCTTTTGCTGATAGGCAGGCAGAATTTTCTGTAGCAAATGGACTGGCTGAGTTTAAAGCAGAATCAATGGATTTGATTGTCTGTAACCCACCTTTCCATCAGCAAAATACTGTAGGTAATCAAATTGCATTATCACTGTTTAAACAGTCTTATGATGTATTGCGTAAAGGTGGTGAATTTTGGGTGATTGGTAATCGTCATCTTGGTTATCACCTGGACTTGAAGAGGTTGTTTGGGGTGTGTAATGAAGTAGCTTCTAATACGAAGTTTGTTATTTGGCAGGTGACAAAATAATGGAAAAAGAACTCAGACAAGTGGTGTTAGACACCGAGACCACTGGACTTAACCCATTGGAAGGCCATAGGATTATTGAAATAGGCTGTGTCGAAGTGATTAACCGACGATTAACTAATAATTCGTTTCATGTATATATCAATCCAGATCGAGAAATTGATCAAGGGGCTATTGAAGTACATGGTATTAGTAATGAGTTTTTAGAGGATAAGCCTCGATTTGAAGATATTGCGGATGATTATTTGGCTTTTACCAAGGGTGCCGAGTTAATTATTCATAATGCGCCGTTTGATGTGGGTTTTTTAAATCATGAGCTTGCACGTCTTAAAGGGCCTAAAGTAACGGTTGAGGAACATAGTACGGTTTTTGATACCCTGCCTTTTGCCAGAAAAAAACATCCGGGTGCCAGGGCAAGTTTAGATGCATTATGTAAGCGATATGGTATAGATAATAGTCATAGAGAGTTGCATGGCGCCTTATTGGATGCCGAGATTTTAGCTGAAGTTTATTTAGCTATGACTGGTGGTCAGTTTTCATTAATGGATTTTGATGAAGGGAGTGATAAGGGAAAGCAGCAGGGAATTGTTAGGTTGTCTAGCGATAGGGGGCGTATTAAGGTTATTGCTTGTAATGATCAAGAGCTGGAGATTCATCTGAAGCGATTAGAAGCAATAGAAAAAGCCAGTGGTGTAGCGTGTCTTTGGAATAAAGAGTAATGTAGGACAGGCTATGCCTGTCTTATCTTGAGAATTGGATGTGGTAAAGCGGACTGATGTCCGCTCCATATAAAGTGTTTTTATGTGTTAGGTTTGTTTTTTCCTCGTCTGGAAGAAGAGCCTATGCGTTTTTTATCTTTCGCTTTTCTGATTAATGTCTTATCCATAGATGAAATATTCAGTTGTTGCCCTGCAACTCTAACTTTTTTCAATTCTTGGAATAGTTCTTTTGGCATGCCTGCTGGTAGTTCTACAGTACTGTAGTTTTCTTCAATTTTAATGCGTGCAATATGGTCGCCATCAATACCTGTTTCGTTAGCAATAGCACCTACAATATTGCCTGGCTTAACGCCGTGGCTGTTACCAACTTCAATACGGTACATTTCCATTTTTATGTCAGATGAGCGGCCTTGGCTTTTATTGCGTTTAGGTCTGCTTTCACTGCCGCCGCGTTCACGGTCAGGTCTGCTTTTGCGATCATTGCGAGTAGCTCTTTTTGGTAAGTCTTTAATTAATAAAGGTGCATCGCCTTGAGCTATTTTAGCCAGTGCTGCTGCGATTTCAGCAGCAGGTACATCATGTTCTGTTTGGTATTGCTCAATTAACTGGGTAAAGAAGCTAAGTTCATCCGTGGTTAATGTATCGGTAATACGTTGTTTAAAACGAGAGATACGCGCATTGTTTATATATTCAGTTGAAGGAAGTTGCATTTCTTCAACTTTTTTCTTAGTCGCTTTTTCAATGTTGCTTAATAAGCGTCTTTCTCTTGGGGAGACGAATAAAATAGCATCGCCTGCACGACCTGCGCGACCTGTTCTGCCGATACGGTGAATATAAGATTCTGTATCATAAGGAATATCGTAATTAACAACGTGAGTAATACGATCAACATCTAGTCCGCGAGCGGCAACATCAGTGGCAATTAAGATATCAAGTTTACCTGCTTTTAGGTTGTTAATAGCTCTTTCACGTAATTGTTGTGACATATCACCATTGATAGCGGAGGTTGAATGGCCTCTGGCTTCTAATTTTTCAGCTAATTCAATGGTTGCTGTTTTGGTGCGGACGAAAATGATCATGCCATCAAATTCTTCAGCTTCAAGTATGCGTGTTAAAGCATCCAGTTTATGTGTACCACTAACCAACCAATAACGTTGACGGATATTTTCAGCCGTTTGAGTCTTAACCTTTATCGTGATTTGTTCCGGGTTATTTAAATGCTTCTGAGCGATTTTTCGGATAACCGTTGGCATGGTTGCAGAGAAAAGTGCAATTTGTCTTTTCTTTGGTATTTGCTCAAGTACCCATTCAACATCATCAATAAAACCCATGCGTAACATTTCATCGGCTTCATCAAGTACTAATGTTGTTAGTTGATCTAGTTTTAGTGTACCTTTGCGCATGTGATCCATAACGCGGCCAGGTGTGCCTACAATAACGTGAGCGCCACGTCTAAGCTGGCGTAACTGGATACTGTAATCTTGACCACCATAAATAGGTAGTACATGAAAACCTTTCATTTGAGATGCATATCCTTGGAAGGCTTCGGCAACTTGAATGGCAAGTTCTCTGGTGGGGGCTAAAACTAAGACTTGCGGGTCTTTTTGACTAAGGTTTATGCGAGATAAAATAGGTAGTGCAAAAGCAGCTGTTTTCCCTGTGCCTGTTTGAGCTTGTCCTAATACATCTCTACCCTCTAAAACAAAAGGTATGATTTGAGCCTGAATAGGCGATGGTGTTTCATAACCAATGTTTTTGATGGCTTTTAAAACGGGTTCGCTTAAAGCTAAATCATTGAAAGAGGGTAATGGAGAATCAGTTTCGGACATTAATATACCTGTAGAATAAAAAAAGGCGGTGGATTTATAGAGGGGTAACTTTTAATTGTACCATATTAGTATTGGTTTTGTCGGTCAATTAAACAACAATATAAAGCTGGCGCAAAAATGTATTTAAATTTGCTAAGATAAAGCAAATTAATATTGATGTGTTTGTTTATAAATTTTTTTGGTAAATGAAATATGAAGCGATGTATCAGGTTTTAATGGAGCTAACTTAATGAATAAAATACAAAGTAAGCGTGTTGGGTTTCATAATTCTCTTTACCGAACATTACTTATTTGGTTTTTATTGTTGGCTTTGCTGCCTATGATATTGATTGCCTGGATTAGCTATCAACAGGGATATAAAACGTTAAAGGAGGAAGCGGCTAATCAATTAGAGCAAGCTTCGCAAGCTAACAGTCGCTTTATTCATAGTTGGTTTGATTATCGGTTTAAAGATTCAATTGTTCATGCTGCTAATTCAAATACGCAAGCGTTGTTTAGCCATATACAGTCAGGATGGCAGCAAAGTGGTCAGTCGTTAAAAAAATATATCAGTAGTGACGCCTGGGTACAAACTGTTTATCACAGTGACGATGAAATGTTGGCCAGAGTTCAACACTATGATTATATCTATGATCTATTTTTAATCGATCTTGCTGGAAATATTGTATACACAGTAAAGCATGAGTCTGATCTGGGTGAAAATTTATTTACTGGAACATTGCGGAATTCTCGTTTTTCTAAAGCCACAAAAGCGAGTTTAAAAAGCGGTCAGCCTTTATTTAGCGGTCTGGAGTATTATTTACCAAGTAATAATATATTAGCCGGGTTTATAACGACTCCTATTTATAACAAGTTAGGTGAAATCATTGGGGTGCTTGCTGTTCAATTACGAATGGAAAAATTCTTTTCAGTCATTGAAGGGCGCGTGCAATCATCTCACCCAATGATTCGTTACGTTGTTGATGATAAAGGGGAATTAAATGTAATACTCGATAAAAATATCAACGATATGGTCGTTACCGAGCAAAGAAGTTCACTGGTTCATTATGTGGTGGGTAGTGATAGATTATTGCGTACAGTACTTAATGATAATTCGAGTGAAGTTCTGTCAAGAGCTATTGATACAGAACCTGTTAAATTATGGGAATTGGAAAATGCAGAGTTAGAATCTGGTGTTGGTAGCATGAAGGAATCAGCCTTCGAATACAGAGGCCCTGATGGTCAGCAGGTGATAGGTATTCGCCATGCCGTGCATTTACCAGGTGTTGAATGGTTGCTTATCAGTGAAATTAATCGTGATGAAATTTTAGCACCTGCGGATTGGTTAAAAGAAGCAACCCTAGCGTTACTTCTTTTTACGGGGTTATTGGTAACAGGTTTGGCTTCTTTTCAAGCGCGCCGTATAACCAAGCCTATTAAAGAGCTGGTTAAAGCTACGCGAGCAGTGGGAAAAGGCGACCTAAAGAAGCGCGTCACCATACTAGGGAATAATGAAATAAGTATGTTGTCTGAATCGTTCAACAACATGTTGGATATAAGGCAGCAACAGTGGGATGCACTACAAGAAAGTAATGTGGTTGCTCAGCAGGCACTTGCAGAAGTTACTGAGCAAAAGTTTGCATTAGATCAGCATGCTATCGTTAGTATTACCGACGTTGACGGTAGAATTGTGCTGGTAAATGACAAATTTTGTGATATTAGTGGATATAGCCATGATGAATTGATAGGTGCCAACCATCGGTTACTTAATTCTGGACAACATGATAATCACTTTTTTGATGCTATCTATTCTACGCTTATTGCTGGTGAGGTATGGCATGGTGAAATATGTAATAAAAGCAAGAATGGTCAGCTTTATTGGGTTGATAGTACTATTGTCCCCATTAAAAAAGGAGGGGGCAATCCTCAAGGTTATATAGCAATTCGCACGGATATTACTGTTATTAAGAAAGCAGAGCTGGTTTTACAAGAAAATAAAGAGCGTCTTGAATTAGTGATGACCAGTACAGGTGTGGGAATATGGGATTGGCATTTATTAAGCGGTGAAATTACTTTTAATGAGAGGTGGGCGGCAATTACTGGCCATACCTTGGATGAGTTGAGACCTTTTTTGAAGTTAACCTGGGTAAATATGGTGCATCCTGAAGATATGTTGCGATCTACTCAGGCAATGAAAAAGTATTTTAACGGCGAACTTGAGTTTTATGAGTGTGAATTGCGCCTAAAACATAAAGATGGGCATTGGTTGTGGGTGTTAGATAGTGGGCAATTGGTGGAGCGCGATAAAAATGGTTCTCCGTCACGTATGATCGGTACACTGCTGGATATTTCCAGGCTTAAACAGGCAGAGGTGCTTCAGCAAGAAATTGAACAACGCTTCATGAGGCTGTTTCAATCCTCTGGGGATGCAATGTTCCTGTTAGGAGATGAGGGGTTTATTGCTAGTAATACAGCCGCTGCAAAACTGTTTGGATACACTAATGAAGAACAGCTTATGTTATGTAAGCCTTCTGCTCTATCGCCTCTAATTCAGCCTGATGGGCACAATTCTGCGGCAAAAGAAAAAATCATGATGGATGTGGTTTATGAGCGTGGAGTGAATAGATTTGAATGGATGTACCAGAAAAAGAATAGTGAAGACTTTCTGGTAGAAGTTTCTTTAGCTTTAACGCCAATATTAATTGCTGGAAAAACAGTGATCCAATGTATATTGCGCGATTTAACACAAATCAAGCAAGCTGAAGCGGCTTTAATTAAGGCTAAAGATGCTGCTGAGGCTGCTAGCATAGCTAAAGGTGATTTTTTGGCTAATATGAGTCATGAGATTCGTACACCAATGAATGGCGTACTTGGTATGACTGAATTGTTGTTGAGTAATCCGCTGGATCCAGAACAACAGAACAGAGCTAATACTATCAAGCGTAGTGCTGAATCATTATTGACAATCATTAATGATATTCTCGATTTTTCAAAGGTTGAATCCGGCAAGCTTGATATGGAAATACTAGATTTTGAATTAGGCGAATTAATTGAGGATGTTGCTGACACTTTGGCTTTAAGTGCGACTAAAAAAGGCCTGGAGTTTATTTGCGCTGTTAATCCAGCTATCAGCCAGTGGTATAGGGGTGATGTGGGGCGTGTGCGTCAGGTTTTAACAAATCTGGTGAGTAACGCGATTAAATTTACTGAGCACGGGGAAGTTTCGGTCCATTATGAAACGCGTGTATCTAAGGATGGTCGAACGAAATTATATTTTACGGTTACAGATAGTGGTATAGGACTTGATTTAGAGCAGCAGCAGAAATTATTCCAGAAGTTTAGTCAAGCTGATAATTCAACGACGCGAAAATTTGGTGGCACAGGGCTGGGTTTGGCAATTTGCAAGGCATTGGTTGAAATAATGGGCGGTGAGATCGGTGTAGAAAGCGTATTGGGTAAAGGTTCTGTATT
>DAOWHF010000238.1:0-15902 GCA_030641565.1 Methylomarinum sp. | reverse complement strand
CTGAGAGGGATGTTGGGTAAATGGATAAGTAAAGGCAAAGTAAAACAATTGCCCGTGGGCTCAGCATGTGGAACCAGTTGCTGTAAATGCGACCCGACACTGACAGAGCTTTATGAGTGGAGAGCAGACGAAAGGCTCAAGGCTAAAGACGCAAGCCAAACGTAAAGAAAAAAGACTTAAATATAAAATATCCTAGTCTTTAGTCTTTAGTCTTTAGTCTTTAGTCTTTAGTCTTTAGTCTTTAGTCTTTAGTCTTTAGTCTTTAGTCTGTTCTTTTATAAACTCTACAATCTTATCTAAAGCAATATCCTGACTTTCACTGTCGGTTCTCGCTCTATACTCAACGTTACCAGAATCCAATCCTCGATCACCTAGCACAATACGGTGGGGGATACCGATTAGCTCCATATCAGAAAACATAAAACCAGCACGTACTTTGCGGTCATCTAATAATACTTCAATACCAGCATCTTGTAGTTGTTGATATAGTGTTTCAATAGCCTCTCTTAAACGCTCAGACTTATGCATGTTCATTGGGCATAAAGCCACTTGAAAGGGCGCAAGTTTTGCTGGCCAGATTATGCCTTTATCGTCGTGGCTTTGCTCAATCGCTGCGGCAACTACACGGGAAATGCCAATACCATAACAGCCCATGGTCATGATTTGGTTTTTACCTTCTTCATTGATTATTGAAGCGTTCATTGATTCAGTATATTTTGTGCCTAATTGAAAAATATGACCGACTTCTATGCCGCGGGCTAAGGTTATTGTGCCTTTGCCATCGGGGCAGGCATCGCCTTCAACAATCAGGCGAAGATCTTCTGTTTGAGCCGGTAATGGCAGGTCACGCTCCCAGTTAGCGCCTTTATAATGCTTTCCATCTTGATTGGCTCCGCAGATGAAGTTGGATAATAAACTGGCGCTATGATCGACAATGATTTTTATATCCAGCCCAATAGGGCCAATTGAGCCTGGTTTGCAGTGGCAAGCTGCTAAAATGTCTTCATCACTAGCAAATTCTAATGGAGAAAGTACGCCTGCAATTTTTTCTGCTTTCAGTTCGTTAAGGTCATGATCGCCACGTAATAATAAGGCGATTAAATCATCATTTTCACCTTTTACGATTAAGGTTTTTAGACATTGCTCGGCAGGAACATTAAAAAATTGGCTAAGCTCTTCAATAGTATGTTGCTTAGGTGTTTCAACTAAAGTTAACTCAGTGTTTGCTGCTGCACGAGAGCCAGCAGGCATGATGGCTTCAGCTTTTTCTACGTTAGCTGCATAGTCGCTTTCTGTTGAGAAGGCGATGGCATCTTCACCTGAATCAGCTAATACATGAAATTCATGTGAGATTGCACCGCCAATTGAGCCTGAATCAGCGATGACAGCGCGATACTTGAGACCAAATTGATCAAAAATGTTGCTGTATGCTTGAAACATAACGTCGTAAGTTTCTTGTAATGATTCTTGGTTTAAATGAAAAGAATAAGCATCTTTCATTATAAATTCACGTGAACGCATAATGCCGAAGCGTGGGCGTATTTCATCACGAATTTTAGTTTGAATCTGGTAGTAACTGATGGGTAGCTGCTTGTAACTTTTTAATTCATTTCGGGCTAAATCAGTCACAATTTCTTCGTGAGTAGGACCTAAACAAAAATCACGGTTATGACGGTCAGTTAAACGAGCTAGTTCTGGGCCATACTGTTCCCAGCGTCCAGTTTCTTGCCACAATTCTGCTGGCTGTAGAGCAGGCATTAAAATTTCTAACGCACCTGCTTTCTCCATTTCTTCACGAGTGATTTTTTCTACTTTGCGTAGAACTCGTAGTCCCAGGGGTAGCCAGGTATATAAACCAGAAGCTAACTTGCGGATTAAACCCGCTCGAATCATCAACTTATGGCTGGCGATTTCAGCATCTGCAGGTATTTCTTTGACTGTGCTAAGAGGAAATTGAGTTGTACGCATGTGTTTATAAAATCAAGTAAAAGTAAAACGTATATTTTACCGATTAATGGCGAAGCTGGGGGAAGTATTTAGGGGGGGTAATCCTGTTTAAAGCTAAAGTGATTTTCTATGATCAGATGAAAATAGAAATGTATTTGAGATGTATGGTCAATTAAACTCGACTTAAGTTAAAAGTAGGCGTGCACATACTGTATTGCCATTTCCTTGGTACTCAACAGATGAGAAGCTTAATTTGTTCGCAATTGCTATGCCTCTGCCATGATTATCCATTGCTCGACTAGGGGCGAAATCCATGTAAGATTCCCAGTCAAAGCCTTTGCCTTCATCTACGACAGTAATTTCAATGTAGTCTGAATGATGGTGAAAATCAATTCTAGCTGTTTTGTTCATATTTTCAGCTAGCTGTTGGCGAGTGCATACTTCATTCACCCATGTGCCAGCGGTATTTAATGTGGTTTTTTCCTTGTATGTGATGCCTAAGTTACCATGCTCAATGGCATTGATCATGAGTTCAGTAAGACCCATAATTACACTGCTCGGTTCTGGGCAAGAATTTGAGATAAATGAGGCTATTGAGCGAACTTCTTGTAGTGTTTTGAATTCAAAATTGGCTGAGGTGAGCATACCAATATTGAGGCTGTTTTGTTCAAGATTTCTTTGTATTTCTATGGTACGAGTGTGGTCGCTAACAGCTGTTTTAACCACAGATAAAAGTACCTCTTCATCAAAAGGTTTGCTCAAGTAGTAATAGGCACCAGCATTTATGCCTTCGGAGCTATTAGAAACACTTGTTTTTGCAGTTTGAAAGATAACAGGGCAGTATTGAAGAATAGGGTGTTGCTTGATTTTTTCTAAAACTTTCAAATCATGCATTTTTTGCATCATTCTATCAAGTAAAATTGCATCGAAAGCAGTGGGGGATTGCTCTAATATTTTCCATGCAATATCGGCATCTTCTACTGTCGTGATTTTATAGGTATTATTAAGGTATTTAGAAATGATTTCTAAATTTAGTCTGTCATCATCAACAATTAGTATATGTGCTTGATTACTTTTGAGGTGATTGACCATACAATGAATATTTTGAAATTATATATGAAAAAAATTAAAAAGACTGTTGAAATTGCTCAATTGGGAAATCCTATTTTAAGGCAGAAAGCACATAAAGTGGAAGGTTTTTCTTTGCCTCAAATAACTAAAGTTGTTGAGGATATGTTAAATACATTATCTGAATCTAATGGTGTTGGTTTGGCTGCACCCCAAATATCTGAATCGTTTTGTATTGTTGTTATTGCTTCTAAGCCTTCGAAGCGTTATCCACTAGCACCTAAAATGTTACCTATGGTAATGCTTAATCCCAGTTTTCAGGCGATGTCTGAGGTAACAGTAAAAGATTGGGAGGGCTGTTTAAGTATTCCAGGGATTCGTGCGTTAGTGCCTCGATATGAAAATATAAAAATTAGTTATTTAGACCAAATTGGTGAGCCGCAGGAATTATTAGCAGATGGCTTTATTGCTCGTGTTTTTCAGCACGAATATGATCATTTAAATGGTTTGGTTTATCTCGATCGGGTGGAAGATAATAAAGACATAATTTCAGAGTCTGAATTTCAGAAATTGATGGGATAAAGCGGGTTGTGTTAGTTTTTTACTAAAAAAACCAACACAACACTTACAAGTAAGTTTAATTGACTCGTATGTCTATTTCACCACCTGGGCTTGCCTTAACTGCACAGAATTTAAATTCCGGGATTTTAGCGGATGGATCGAGTGCATCATTAGTAATGAGATTGGCGCTGGCTTCGTTGTAACAGAAAGCCATAAACATTGCGCCGCGTTGAATACCGATATCTGCACGGGCATAAGCGGTGACTTTTCCTCGTCTGGATTCAATAGTTATTGTATCGCCTGCCTCAACTCCTAAAGCAATTAGCTCTTCAGGGTGAAGTGTTACCACTGGATCAGGCTCAATTGCATCCAGCGTTGCTGAATGACGTGTCATACTGCCTGTGTGCCAGTGCTCTAATTGACGACCGGTGATAAATATTAATGGATATTCATTGTCCGGCATTTCGTCAGCATGGATATATTCTGCTGGTACAAAGCGACCACGACCTGATTCAGTAGGGAAGCCATCGGTAAAAATAATCGGTTGGCCTGGATCACCAACATTTTCTAGCGGATAGGTTAGGGAGTCTTCATTTTCCAGTCTATCCCAGGTCATTCCGGCAATACTGTTCATTGCTAGGCGCATTTCATTAAATACATCTTCGGGGCCATTATAATCCCAGCCACAACCTAGTCGATTAGCTATTTCTTGAATGATCCATAAGTCTTGTTTAGCATCTCCAGGCGGGTTGACGGCTAGTCTTCCCATTTGTACACGTCTGTCGGTATTAGAGAATGTACCATCTTTTTCGTAGAATGCAGAAGCAGGTAAAATCACATCTGCAAAACCTGCTGTTTCAGTTAAGAAAATATCTTGTATAACCAAATGATCTAGAGCCGCGAATGCTTCACGGACATGATTTTGGTTAGGGTCAGACATCGCCGGGTTTTCACCTTCGATATACATACCAAAGACTTGTTTATTTAAAATGGCGTGAATCATTTCTACGGTGGTTAAGCCGCGTTCAGGATCAAGCTCTACGCCCCATAGTTTTTCAAATTTAGCCTGGTATTCAGGGTTGTCTACCGGTTCATAATCAGGGTAAACCATTGGGATCAAACCAACATCCGATGCGCCCTGGACGTTGTTTTGACCACGTAAAGGATGCAAACCTGAGCCTGGTTTACCAATTTGACCGGTCATTAATGCCAGTGCAATCAGGCAACGCGCATTATCAGTACCGTGAATATGTTGAGAAATACCCATACCCCAAAGAATCATTGAGCCTTTTGATGTGGCATAAAGTCTGGCGACTTCACGTAAGGTTTCTGCATCAATACCACAAATTGGCGCTACTTTTTCAGGACTATAATTTTTTAAATGCGCCCGCATTTGTGCAAAATCTTCAGTATTTTTTTGGATGTAATTATCATCTTGCAAGCCCTCATCCAGAATGACATGCATGATGCCATTTAGCATGGCAACATCGGTATCTGGACGAAATTGCAATACGTGTGAGGCGTATTTGCTAATTTGAGTGCGGTTAGGATCCATTAATATAATTTTGGTGCCTTTTTTGGCTGCATTCTTCATGAATGTAGCGCCCACAGGGTGATTTACTGTTGGGTTGGAACCAATAATTATAATAACTTCAGCTTTGCTGACATCGGATACAGGGTTAGATACGGCGCCTGAACCAAGACATTCCAATAGCGCAACCACTGAAGAGGCATGACAAAGACGGGTGCAGTGATCGATATTATTATTACCAAAACCGGTACGGATTAATTTTTGGAATAAATAAGCTTCTTCGTTACTGCCTTTTGCAGAGCCTAATCCGGCTAAGGATTTTTTACCTTTTTCATCACGAATTTTTTTCAGGCCATTGGCTGCAAAGTCTAAAGCTTCTTCCCAGCTTGCTTCACGGAATACGCTATCTAAATCATTAGGGTCTAATAATTCAGTGGTTTTTGCCACGCCTTCACGTCTGATTAAGGGTTTGGTTAATCTGAGTGGATTGTCGATATAGTTAAAACCATAACGTCCTTTAACGCAGAGACGGTAATGGTTGGTGTATCCATCGCGGCCTTCTGTATATAAAATTTTGTCGTCTTTGATATGGTACTTGATTAAACAGCCAACACCACAATAAGGACAGGTTGAATTGACTGTTTTGTCTGCCACTTCCAGGCCTACATTATTGGCAGGCATTAAGGCACCTGTTGGACATGCTTGTACACATTCACCACAAGCAACACAGCTACTGGCTGCCATGGGGTCGGCAATATCAAACACAATTTCTGAATGTGATCCGCGATTAGCATAACCAATCACATCGTTCATTTGTTCTTCACGACAGGCACGTAAACAGCGAGTACATTGGATACAGGCATCCATGTTGACAGAAATCGCTGGGTGAGAGTTATCTGCTGCTGGTTGTGCGCGTGATTCAAAACGAGGTTCACCAACTTTAAGTTTTTTAACCCACTGGTCTAATTCAGAATCCAGTTTATAAGGTGATTCGGCCTGTTCTGGCATATCGGATTTGAGTAACTCCAATACCATTTTTTGTGATTTAACCGCTCGATCACTGGCTGTCTGGACTTTCATGCCATCAGTAGCGACTCGGCAACATGATGGGGCAAGGGTTCTTTCACCTTCAATTTCAACAACACAGGCACGGCAGTTACCATCGGCACGTAAGCCTTCTTTATAGCAAAGATGGGGGATTTCTTTACCTAAGCGTTGTGCAGTTTGGATCAGGGTTTCGCCTTCAAATGCACAAACTTCTTCACCATCCAGTGAGAAGTTGATTGTTTTTTCATTCATGTGTTCTGGGTTTGCAGCCATGATGTAATCTCCTTATTTTAATTCGTCTGGAAAGTATTTAATAACGCAGCGCATCGGGTTAGGGGCAGCTTGCCCTAAACCACAAATGGATGCATCAACCATCACTGAAGCAAGTTCTTCCAGTAATTCGGTATTCCATTCTTTTTGTTCCATCAGGGTGGCGGCTTTCGCAGTACCTACTCGACAAGGCGTACATTGACCACAGGATTCTTCTTCAAAGAACTTCATAGCATTAAGTGCTAATTGTTTGGCACTGTCCTGAGTTGAAAAAACAATCACAGCGGCTGAACCAATAAAACAGCCATATTGATTTAAAGTATCAAAATCCATCGGGATGTCTGCCATAGACTCAGGCAACATACCTCCTGAAGCACCACCCGGGAAATAGCCGTAGAATTCATGGCCGTCTTGCATGCCTTCACAGTATTCTTCAATCAGTTCACGCATGGTGATACCAGCGGGTGCTAAATGTACACCTGGCTTATTGACACGACCTGAAATAGAAAAAGAACGTAAGCCTTTGCGCTCATGTCGACCATGAGAGGCAAACCAGTCTGGGCCTTTTTCTACAATATCTCTTACCCAATAAACCGACTCCATATTGTGTTCTAAAGTAGGTCTGCCAAACAGTCCAACCTCAGCTAGAAAAGGCGGTCTTAGTCGCGGCATACCGCGTTTACCTTCAATAGATTCAACCATTGCCGATTCTTCACCACAAATATAAGCGCCCGCACCACGGCGTAAATAAATAGGTGGCATTTTATAAATGTCAGAAGGTGGGTTGTTTTGGAAATTTGCAATTTCCTGGGTTAAAGTTGCTCTACATCCGGCATATTCGTCACGTAGATAGATGTAAATTGCATCACAATCTACAGTTAATGCGGCAATCATCATGCCTTCTAAAAAACGGTGAGGGTCTTGTTCCAGGTAGTGCCTATCTTTAAATGTGCCGGGTTCGCCTTCATCAATATTAACCGCCATCATTCTTGGTGCTTCAAAGCTATTAACGATGCGCCATTTTCTACCGGCTGGAAATCCTGCGCCACCTAAACCCCGTAAGCCAGAGTCTTCCATTTTTTTCATCACAGATTCGATACTCATGTTACCTTCAAGCACTTTTTTAAGTGTTTGATAGCCACCGTCTGCTTTATATTGTTCCATGCTGATATAGTCAGTCATGGTATCTTCAATTTCATTGTTATCAACCGCGGCTGTGACAGACTCAGCCGTTGCTTGATGAATAGGGTTTTGACCAACAACTGCCACTGGTGCATATTGACAGCGACCAACACAAGGTACTTTTTGTACGCGTACCTTATCGTTAAGCCCGTCTTCTAATGCATCAATTAATGGGTGTGCACCTGCCATTTCACAAGAGACCGATTCACATACGCGAACTGTTAATGCAGGTGGTGGTGTTTGGCCTTCTTTAACCAAATCAAAATGATGATAAAAAGAAGCCACTTCAAACACTTCAGCCGGTGATAAATTCATTTCATGCGCTAAAGCAACCAAGTGTTTAGAAGAAATATGCTGATACTGATCTTGAATTTTGTGTAGATGTTCAATCAACAAATCTCTTTGACGTGATTCATCAGCCAAAAGTGATTTAATATCTTCTAAAGCAGTAAGATCAACCGCATGACCTTTTGGGCCGCTACGTTTTTTTCTTTTGATCTGGTCTGGTGATATTGTTATTACTGCCACACGTATTTCCTCACGTTGTTTGGGATAGGCATAAATCTGTTGAAACTGTTAAATATGGAAAATTACAGAGTTATGACAAATTTATTAAACTTTACCGTAATTGGTGTATGACTATCAAGTCATCATTTATTTATGATGTCATCATTTTTAATGATATTGATAGATACTAATACGGTGGGTGAAATGCATATATGTAAGTATACTAGACCGATTGGCAAAATAGTCGGGAGTTATGTTGAACCCAAATCACTTATTAACATTTGCTGTGGTTGCTAAATTTAAGAGTATCACCAAAACAGCCGAATTTTTACATTTAGGGCAGCCGGCTGTTTCAGGGCAGCTAAAGTTATTACAAGATTTTGTTGGCGAACCGCTGTATCAAAGGAAAGGGCATCAAATTGCCTTAACACCGGCGGGTGAGAGTTTGCTAGAGTATGCTAACAGAATGGATAGAAACTTAAGGCAAGCTGTTGAGCATGTACAAAGCTTAAAGCAAGTTAATGCTGGGCGTTTACGAATTGTATCGACCATGACTATTGCGAGTTATTATTTGCCTCAGCTTGTTGTGCAGTTACAAACAACGCATCCAGGCGTACAAGTTTTTATGGAAACGGGAAGTACTGCGGAAATTATAGAAAAAATGCCCGACTTTGATTTGGGTTTTGTCGAAGGACCTGTCGAAATAGCAGATTTACCGAGTAATTATGAGGTGATTCCCTGGCAGGATGATGAGATTGTTTTAGTACTACCAAAAGATCATGTTTTAGCCAAAGAATACCCAAAAAGTGTACCGCTAGATGTTTTTACTCAACATCAAGTAATATGGAGAGAGCCGGGGTCAGGTGCCAGAATAGCCGTTGAGGAAGCATTGCTAGAAGCATCTATTAGTGCACCTATTAATATTGAGGTGACAGGTGTGTCAGGGATTAAGGAAGCGGTAAGAGCCGGTTTAGGTATAGGGTTTTCTTCATCGCAAGCGTTAAGAAATGAACGGGAAGGCCTGGTGGCTCGACGTATTAATCCACCAAATGGATTGATTTGGCACCTGAATGTCATTATACCTAAGCAAGCGATACAGTCTCGTGTAACTCAGGCATTTATTGAGTTGTGTTTGTCTAAATAAAGGTGTTGTTTTGAAAGTATTGTTTTTTATTATCAGTGTATTTGCATCTCATGCTGTTTTGGCTGTTGATGCGCTTTCTGTTACTGAAGTGACATCTGGGGTATTTGTTCATTTTGGTCAACACCAGTTACCCGATAAAGTTAATCATGGAGCCATTGCTAATATTGGTTTTATTGTTGGTGATGATTGTGTTGCTGTTATTGATACTGGCGGTAATCCTGAACAAGGTTATGCGTTAAAAAAAGCCATACAGAAAACCACTAAAACCCCTGTTTGTTATGTGATTAACACGCATGTACATCCTGATCATATTTATGGCAATATTGCCTTCAAACAAGCGGGTGTAAAATTTATTGGGCATAAAAAACTTGCCCGAGCAATGGCGGCCAGAGGGGAGTACTATATTGATAAGGCATCTGAACAATTGGATATTCAATTAACTGCAAAGCATCTTATTCCTCCCGATAAATCAGTTAAAAAACATATGAGTATTGATCTTGGAGGGCGAAAATTAATGTTAAACGCTCATCCAACTGCGCATACTGATAATGATTTAACAGTATTTGATAAAATAACTGGCACACTTTGGATGTCGGATTTATTGTTTATTGAGCATTTGCCGGTAATTGATGGCAGTTTGCTTGGCTGGCTAAAAGAATTAAAACGCTTAGAAAAAAGGGCTTATACACTGGTTATACCAGGACATGGCCCTGTGGTTACTGATTGGCCAAAGAGTATGCAAGCAGAGAAAAATTACTTGCAAACTTTATTGACTGAAATTCGACAAATCATTCAGCAAGGTGGTTTTATAGAAGAAGCCATTGAAACGGTGGGCTATTCAGAAAAACATAAGTGGAAACTTTTTGATCAATTTCATAAGCGCAATGTAACAACAGCATTTGCTGAATTGGAATGGGAAGATTGATGGTGATGAATGGCTGATTAGCCTCGCCTGACTCATAAGGGACTAAAGTCCCACTTCCAAGTAATTGGTGTTTTTAAGGCATCTATCTTTATAAATATTGAGATAAACATGAATAAGAAAATAATTAACTTAAGTTTTTTGATTTTGTTGCTTGTACCGCTACTAGCAACAGCATCTAAAGATGAATCTAACTGGAATGATGTGCTGAGAAATCAGTATTTTTCGGGTAAATCTATCCAAGAGTCTAATGATGTGATTGAGATTGATGCACCTTATAGAGCAGAAGATCCCGCTTTGGTGCCTTTAAAGATTATCAGTAAAATCAAGCAAACTAAAGATAAGTACATTAAAAAAATCACCGTTTTTGTTGATAAAAACCCATTTCCTTTCGTCGGTGAGTTTGGCTTTACTCCAGAAAGTGGTAAAGCTGACCTGGCAATGCGAGTGCGTATCAATAGCTACAGTTACGTTAGAGCCGTTGCCGAGATGAATGATGGTCAAATTTATATGACTAAAAAGTTTGTTAAAGCCAGTGGTGGTTGTTCCGCCCCCATTGGCGCTGATTTAGATGCAGCAATGAAGCGCTTAGGAAAAATGAAATTCAAAATGGATAAAGGGATTACAAAGGGGCAGCCAGCATTAACGCAATTATTGATTAGCCACCCAAATATAACGGGTATGCAAATGGATCAAGTGACTCGATATATTAAAAAATCACATTTTGTAGATCAATTAAAAGTGACTTTTGATGGTAAGCCGGTATTAACTGCAAAAATTGATATTGCAATCAGTGCAGATCCTAATTTTAGGTTCTATTTTGTGCCTAATAAATCGGGTGAATTAAAAGCAGAATTTTCAGATAAGTCGTGTGAATCACCAACGAGCAGAGTGGTTTGTACCCAAGGAAAGAGCTATTCTACAACTTATACTGTGAAACCTTAGACGTTTTTTGGATTTACATATGCATATTTTCTTGTAGTAGAAGACAATAATTATTATGAATGTTGTAAAAATAAAAGAGTTAACGCTTGGTGCTGTTCTTAGTAAAGATATAAAAGATGTTAATGGCCGCTTATTATTAAAGGCGAGTACTGTCATTGAAGAGAAGCAGTTGAAAATTCTGAGAGCATGGGGGATTACTGAAGTCTCAGTTTTAAATGGTGGTAGTGTAGATCGTGGAGATGAAGTTGATTTAGATGAAATTGATCCTGCTATCAGGGAGCAGGTTGATCAAGAATTGGATGAATTGTTCAGATATACTGATAAAGGTCATGAGGTTATAAATGAACTTATCCAACTTACACGGATAAAATTAATTAAAAATTATCAGCAAGGTAATGAGGCTTAAATTACATGGATATGACTGCTGAAATATTAGTTAATAGAGTCGGTCAAGTTTACTCTTTGCCGGTGGTTTATATGCGACTAACTCAATTAATTGATGACCCATATTGTGATTTAGAGGATGTCGCCAAGGTTATTTCTGAAGATGCTGGTATTTGCGTCAGGTTGCTTAAGATTGCCAATAGTAGCATGTACAACTTTCCGTCAAAAATAGAAACTATTACACGCGCATTAACGGTTATTGGTACCAAACAGTTGCGAGATTTAGTCTTGGCAACGTGTGTTATTGATATGTTTAAGGATATTCCTCACGATATTGTTGATATGGGTTCATTCTGGCGTCACAGTATTGGTACAGGCATAACCGCAAGAGTCATCGCAACTTATCAACGAGAAAACAATGTAGAACGCTTTTATCTGATGGGCTTATTACATGATTTAGGCAGGCTGGTTATGTTTTCTCATCTTCCAGATCAGGTTAGGCATGTAATGGAATGCAGTGTTGATAAAAAACAACCAATTTATCAGATTGAACGTGAAATCTTGGGGTTTGATCATGCAGATGTCGCTTTGCAATTACTCAAGACATGGCATTTACCACAATCGATAATAACAGCAGTGGGCTATCATCATAAGCCATCACAAGCGATTGAATATAAAAATGAAACTGCAGTGGTTCATTTGTCTGATATCATTTCAAGTTCAATGCAATTAGGCTCCAGTGGAGAGCGTTATGTGGTGCCTTTAAGTGATGAAACTTGGCAAATATTAAACCTTAAAGCCAGCTTGCTTCCTGATATTATTGAACGTGTTGAATCTCAGTATGAAGATGCAATAGAGGTTTTTTTATCATGAGTTTAAAGGAACAAGAACCAACGCTTGAGCAGTTAAAAAAGGAGAATGATTACCTCTTTCAACGAGTAGATTATCTTGAGCAAGTGAATGCTAAACACAGAGATGTTGTCGGTATGTTATCTGAGTTTGGTGAGGTCTATGATAACAAAGAAAAGGATTATGACTATAAAACGATTTTATCAATCTCACAGGCTTATATTAAGCAATTAGTTAATTTTGAAGTCAGTGCTTTTTTTCTTGTTGATGAAGAGGACTCCAGCTTTTTTTTAGCTGATTGCAATGTAGGTAAAGATATCTTTGATGCCGAGATGCTTAAAGATGAATTAATAGAGAAAGGGGAGTTCGCTTGGGCGCTTTCTCAAAATCGAGCGGTAATTATAGAAAGTGAGCATTACAAAAGGAAGTTGTTTTTACATGTATTAACAACTAAAAAGCGTACTAGAGGGGTGTTTTTAGGTGTTTGTGCTGAGGGTGTTGATCTTCCGACACATGATACCCAGAGTTTGTTATCCATTGTGTTTCAGAATACAGCTTATACGCTAGAGAGTACCGCGTTATATAACATGGTGAAAGATTTTAATCTGGAACTCCAAAAAACGAATGAACAATTAGAGCTAAAGGTGGCTGAGCGGACTCAGCAATTGACTGCAGCTGTTCAAGAGGCAGAACAGGCAAATGCTGCAAAGTCTCAGTTTCTTGCCAATATGTCACATGAAATTCGCACGCCAATGAATGCGATTATTAACTTGAGTAGTTTAGCATTAGAGGGTGATATGTCTGCAGAACAGCGTGACTTTATAGAAAAAGTAGAGCTGTCTGGAAAAAACTTATTAGCCATCATTAATGATATTCTTGATTATTCCAAACTAGAAGCTGGTAAATTAGGTATTGAGTTAATCCCTTTTGATTTAGGTGACTTATTAGCTGAGTTGAAGGGTTTGTTTGAGCTCCAGGCAAAGGATAAAGGACTTCAGTTAGTTTTTAAATTATCTCAGCAACTTCCCAAAAAACTCATGGGAGATCCAACTAGGGTCAAGCAGGTTTTAACAAATTTAATTAATAATGCTATTAAGTTTACCTCTATTGGTAAGGTGGTTATATCAGTGGAACAGCATATCCGTAAAAACGATATGGCAGAAATACGATTTTCTGTTCAAGATACTGGTATCGGTATTTGTGACGCTAAACAGCACAATTTATTTCAATCATTTAACCAGGTTGATAGTTCAACCTCAAGGAAGTATGGAGGTTCAGGCTTAGGCCTGGCAATCTCTAAACAGTTAGTGGAACTGATGGACGGAGATATTCATTTAGAAAGTAAATATGGAGAAGGATCAACCTTTATATTTACTTTACAATTTAAAGCAGTTGAGGAGAAAATCCCGTTGGATAGTAACGATGTAATTGATCATAAAGGACGATTTAAGGGCTTGAATATTTTATTAGCGGAAGATAATAAAATCAATCAAATGGTGGCAACTAAATTATTAAAACGCACTGGATGTACGTTGGAAATAGCTAATAATGGTGTAGAAGCGGTAGATCTAGTAAAACAAGATTCTGGTAAATTTGATGTTATTCTGATGGATATACAAATGCCTGTAATGGATGGTTTTGAAGCAACAGAAAAGATTAGGGAAATTCAAGCCCTGCTTAAACTTCCAATTATAGCTATGACAGCGGATGCGATGGCAGGCGTGAGAGAGCGGTGTCTGACAGCAGGAATGAACGATTATATTTCTAAACCTATTAATTTTAATGAGCTTGTGACCGTGCTCAGCAAATGGATAAGTGTTTAATGCATCACTCGAATGACAATTAAAAAATGACTAAGCGTAATTTGTTCTGATGTTCTATTAGAATATACTCCGCACGGTTAGGTTTTTGGCTTTTATCTTGAGTTGATTTTTGTTGAGAGCAAGGCGCTGAAATAGGCGCATAGCAAGCTAAGCAACTATTTCAGCAACACAGCTATCAGCAAAAAATCAGCCAATAGAAAACCGAAAACTTGGCCGCGCGGAGTATATGTTGATGCGGATTGATAGGGACGGTCAGATAGTGATTGATTCACTGCTAAGCGCAGATGGATTACTCTCACTCATTAACAGTAGAAAGAATAATGAATTACATGTTGGAAAAGTAGGTGTGTCGCAGCCTGAATGGCATTAACTAAATATGAAAATTAACTAAGTAACTCGGTGTAAAAAAAACTGATGTTTAGGTGGTCCAGCCCTGCCTGTCCATTAAGGGCTGGCAGGGCTTTTGGATTTTATCTAACCCTAGATCTAAGGAAGCATAAAACCACGAATAGTAAAGAATAAAAATGCCGCTAAAAGCCCAGATAAAGGAACGGTAATAATCCATGCTGCAGCAATTTTGTATAAATGAGAGCGTTTCACTAACTCTTGTTTATAACCCTTTTTAAGACTCTTGCGTTCTTTGCCTGTTAACTGAGTGCTTGCTTTCTTGGCTTTTAAGTCAGAAAGAATTTTGGCTTTTGTTTCAAGCGAAGCCAATTCAAATTCTTTCAATAATGCTTCAACTTTTTCAGGATGATCATGTTGGTGATGTTCTCTTATTGCTTCAATTCTTTTAGCGTTGCTAAGCTTTAAATATTCACGTAAAAACCCGACGCCAAAAATAGCACCTACAGCGGTATGCGTTGAGCTTACAGGAAGTCCTAACTGGCTGGCGATAATAACCGTAATAGCGGCTGCCATGGAGACACAAAAAGCACGCATCTTATCTAGCTCAGTAATTTCAGTGCCAACAGTACGAATTAATTTAGGACCGTATAAAGCCAAACCAACAGCGATACCTAAAGCTCCCACAAGCATAACCCATAACGGAATAGATGCTTTAGCAGCAATACCGGTATGTAAAATAGCATCATTAATCGCAGCTAAAGGGCCAACCGCATTGGCGACATCGTTGGCGCCATGAGCAAAACTTAATAGTGCGGCTGAAAAAATTAAAGGCAAGGTGAATAATGTATTTACACTCACTTTTGAATTGGTCAGTTTTGTTGCCGCTCTTTTAACCATAGGTGTAACTAGGAAAAATACAACAACAGCAATAGCTAGTCCAATGCCGCCAGCAGTAAAAATATCAAGCTTCCATATTTTTTTCAGGCCTTTTAGTATCAGGTAAGTCGAAAACACCCAAGCCATTAAAGAGATAAGTATAGGCACAATTTGCTTTGCGGCTGTTACCTTGTCGTCTTTATAGGTGATGGTTCGCTTAATAATATATAAGAAAATGGCTGCGATAACACCGCCAAATAAGGGGGAAATGACCCAGCTAGCAGCGATTTTCCCAAATACAGGCCAGTTAGCAATGCCAAAGCCGCCTGCAGCAATACCCGCACCCAATACACCACCAACAATAGAATGGGTGGTTGAAACAGGTGCATTAAATGCGGTGGCAAGATTTAACCAGATCGCAGCGGCCAATAATGCGGCCATCATTAGCCAGATAAAGGTATTTGCGTCGGAAATTAAAGAGGGATCAATAATCCCTTT
>DAOWHF010000337.1:0-5148 GCA_030641565.1 Methylomarinum sp. | reverse complement strand
CATCTAAAATAGCACCCTGTTTTTCACCTTCTGCACGTAAAATTTCAGCTTGTCTTAAACCTTCTGCTTCAAGAATTGAGGCTCTTTTTTCGCGTTCGGCTTTCATTTGTCTGCCCATGGCTTCTACCAAATCTCTAGGTGGCGCAATATCTTTAATTTCGATTCGAGTAACTTTTATTCCCCAAGGGGTGGTGGCATCATCAACTACACTTAATAAACGTGCATTAATCTCATCCCTTTTTGATAACAGCTCATCCAGATCCATAGAACCCATGACTGTACGAATATTAGTCATCACCAAGTTAAGAACAGCAATTTCAAGGTCATTGACTTCATAAGAGGCTTTAGCAGCATCCATAATCTGGAAAAAAACCACGCCATCAACAGTGACCATGGCATTGTCTTTGGTAATAATTTCTTGAGAGGGGACGTCTCTAACTTGTTCCATCATGGTGAGTTTATTACCAATTCTATCGATAATTGGCATGATGATGTTAAGGCCGGGGGTTAAAGTATTGGTATATCGACCAAACCTTTCCACAGTATATTCCATACCCTGAGGTACTGATTTAACACTCATAAAGACCATTAAAATGGCAAAACCAAAAACGACTAACGCAAAAACTTCCATAAGATTTTCCTCTTTTGTTGCAAAAAATGACTTAACTAAGAATAATGTATATCTTTGGTAATTGTAAGAAACAAAGGAAAATATTTATGATGGTTTGGTCGATTAATATACTGGTTTTAGCGATAGGTTTTCTCATTGTAGGAATGATTAAGCCGAATTGGATTATGTTTTGGATGGAAAAGCCAACGCGTATGCCAATTATTGTGCTTTCAAGTGTTTTATTTATGGTATCTGCGGTGATGTTTGGTGAAGCTAATAAAGAAAAGCAACAAGCAAGCGTAGTGCAGAGTGAACAGATCAGTACAGAAAAGGCAACTTCAGATGCACCTGAAGTTGTAGAAGAAGCTAAATAACGAGGCTGGCTGTAGGATGGGCAAAGGTTCTTTCGTGCCCATCACACATAAGATAGGCACGAAATTCTGATAGTTAGGTTTAAATTCCGGCAATAAGTCCAGCGTCTTTAATACCAGCAACAGCACTGCGTTCGTCTTGATCTGAGACATCACCACTTATTCCCACAGCGCCAATAATATTATTATTTTCACCTTTGATTAAAACACCTCCAGGAACAGGCATTACTTTTCCATCAGCAATATTCACTAAGGCATTCATAAAGTCAGGGCGTTGTTCTGCTACCACGCCTAAGCTACGTGATGACATTTTCATATTAACGGCTCCCCATGCTTTTGCAATGGCTATATCTTTTTTTAAGATACTGGCACCGTCTTCTCTTTGCAGGGCTTTTAATAAACCATTTTCATCTAAAACCACAACCGTTAAGGGAGCAAGGTTAAGTTGTCGTGCTTTTGCTAAAGCACCATTGATGATTTGATTTGCTTTTTTAAGTGTTAAAACAGACATTTTTCCTCAATATGTTCACGGCAGGGAGTAGCCGTTAATTATAGCTCTAAAATAGGCAATAGGTACTGCCATATTTTATTAGCAATAATAGGTTGTGCTTTTGCATTGGGGTGAAAGCCATCTTTTTGCATTAAATCTTTGACTAAAGCCACTTCTTCTAAAATAAAAGGTACAAAGGGGATATTTAATTCTTTTGCTAGCTGTGGATAAATATTGTAAAACATATCTACATAACGTTTGCCGTAGTTAGGTGGGATGCGCATATTTAACAATAAGACTTTGGCGCCAGCCTCCTGAGAGCGATGAATGATTTCTGCCAAATTAAGTTTCATTTGTTTTGGGGATAAACCGCGCAAACCATCATTAGCACCTAGTTCTAATAAGATTAATTCGGGTTTATGTAGAGTTAAAGCATCATCAATACGCGCCAAGCCCCCCGCAGAAGTATCGCCGCTGATGCTTTCATTAAAAATAATATAGGGTTTATTTTGCTGCTGTAATTTTTGCTGTATTAAATTAACCCAGCCATTTTTAGCATCTAAGCCGTAAGCAGCACTTATACTGTCACCTAAGACAACGATTGATTTTGCCATCAGGGTTGTTGAAAATAATGTCATTATCAACACAAAATAAACTCTCAGCATGTCAGAAACTCACGTAAATATGATTGAAACAGAAAACCTAGGAAAAACAGTGCCCACATCGGATGAAGCTTTGTGTATTTTGTCATCTGTAGATTTAAGTATTGCACAGGGTGAAAGTATAGCGATTGTAGGCGCTTCAGGTTCAGGAAAATCCACCTTATTGAGCTTGTTAGCAGGTTTAGATACGCCAACAGAAGGCTTGGTTAAATTAAAAGGCCAAGATTTAACCATTATGAATGAAGATGGACGGGCAGAATTGCGAAATCAGTTAGTCGGGTTTGTATTTCAATCATTTCAATTACTGCCAGGTTTAACCGCATTAGAAAATGTCATGTTACCACTGGAGTTAAGAGGTGATAAAAATGCAAAAAAAGCCGCAGAAAAATTATTAGGTAGAGTAGGGCTAAGCCATAGATTAACCCATACACCGATGAAACTATCAGGGGGAGAGCAACAACGTGTAGCTTTAGCACGGGCTTTTGTGACAGAACCCGCTATTTTATTTGCCGATGAACCCACAGGAAATTTAGACAGTAAAACAGGTGAATATATTATTGATTTATTGTTTGAATTGAACCAAGAAAAAAAGACGACTCTTGTGCTAGTGACTCACGATAATGTACTTGCAGTACGCTGCCAACGCACGATTAAACTGGAAGCTGGGCGCATGTTATGAGTCGTTTTCTGTTGGCATTACGCTTGTTGATCCGTGATGGTCGCAGTGGTGAACTGACTATTTTAGTTATGGCTTTAATGATAGCTGTAACCAGTTCAACAGCGATTAGTTTATTTGCAGACCGTTTGCATAGAACCATGAGCACACAAGCCGCAGAGTTTTTAGCGGCAGATTTGGTGATTACTAGCCCTGCATTAATTTCGCCATTGTGGATAACTAAAGCCCAATCCCTAGGTTTAAATCAGGCGAGAACGGCTGAGTTTTCCACAGTATTAATTGAAAATGATGAATTATTACTCGCTGGAGTTAAGGCGGTGAGTAATCTATATCCATTACGTGGTTATTTAAAAACTACCCAGCTAGATTACAGTACTGAAAGTATAAAACAGCACGGGCCTAATCAAGGAGAAGCATGGGCAGATAAGCGTGTGTTATCTGCTTTAAAACTTAGCTTAGGTGATGATTTAGTGGTCGGTGAAAAGACTTTAAGCATTAGTCAGTTGATCACCTATGAGCCAGATAAACGAGGGGATCTTTATAGTTTATCGCCTAGAGTCATGATAAATGATGCAGACCTGCAAGCAACACAAGTATTAAAACCGGGTAGTCATGTACATTACTTTTTTCAGTTTAGTGGCACAGCAGATGCTTTAAAAACATTTAGCTTGTGGATAAAACCACAGTTGATGGCCTCGCAACGCTTGATGGATATACATGAAGATCGTCCTGAATTAGGCAGTGCATTAAGCCGAGCCGAACGCTATTTAGGTTTATCTAGCATAGTGGTGATTTTAATCGCCGGTGTGGCAATTGCCATGTCTACACGTCGATACAGTGAACGGCATTTTAATGCCACTGCCATGTTTCTATGCTTAGGATGCAAACAAAATGAAATTCTATGCTTATATCTTTATCAATTTATGTTGTTAGGTATTTGTGCCAGTGCGATAGGGATATTGTTCGGTTGGGTTGCTCAGGAAGCCTTGTTTTATTTATTAAGAGGTTTGTTGCCTGCTAAAGTTGCCAATCCTAGTTTTATTGCGATTATGTTAGGTTTTTTTACCGGTTTAGCCATTTTATTTGGTTTTGCCTTACTGCCTTTATTTCGTCTGAAAAAAGTATCACCTTTACGAGTATTACGCAGAGAGTTAGCACCATTACCTAGCAGTGCATGGGTTGTGTATAGCCTGGCATTATCATTAGTCGGTGTATTAATCTGGCGTTATACACAGGACCTTAAAATGACACTAACGATTATTGGCGGAGGACTAGTCGTCACATTATTTGTGGGACTGGTTGTTTATGCTTTATTAATTCAAAGCCGCAAAATATTACCTTTTGTTAGTTTAAGCTGGCGTTTCGGTTTGCAAGGCTTGTTAAAAAATCCTAAAGCCAGTGTGAGTCAGATTTTAGCTTTTAGTATTACCTTGTTGGCAATGATCTTAAGCTTTACCGTAAGAACTGATTTGATAGATGATTGGCAGAAACAGTTACCAGAAAATGCACCTAATCATTTTGTGCTGAATGTATTTCCACAGCAAGTGTCATCCTTTAAGCAACAACTACAACAGCATAATATTGATGACAGCCAATTTTATCCTGTAGTACGTGGTCGTTTAGTTAAAATTAATGATATTGCTGTACAACAAATAGTTAGTAAAGACTCTCAGGGTGAAAGAGCAACTCACAGAGATTTAAGTCTAACTTGGGGAGAGCAGCTACCTGCTGATAATAAAACCATAGCGGGGCAATGGAATAGCAGTGAAAAAGGACTGGTATCGATAGAGCAAAAGTTAGCCAAGAGTTTAAAAGTGGTCTTGGGAGATAAGCTAACATTCACTTTAGGTAGTCAGCAATTACAAGCAACTGTCTCTCATATTCGTAGTGTTAAGTGGGATACTATGAAGCCCAACTTTTACATGGTGTTTACCCCAGATACTTTAAGTGGTTATGCCACAACCTATATTACGAGCTTTTATTTGTCAGACGAAAATAAGAATGTCCTCAATACTTTAGTAAAAATTTATCCTAGTATTACCGTGCTAGAAGTTGATGCTATGCTTAAGCAGTTTAAGATGATTCTGACTCAACTGACAGAAGCGATTAATTACTTGTTGTATTTTGCATTGTTAGCAGGGTTTACCGTATTATTTGCTGCAGTTTATTCAACCTTGGATAACAGAATCTATGAAGGCACATTAATGCGAACCCTGGGCGCTAATAGAGCCTTATTAAGAAAAGCCCATCTTGTTGAGTTTTGCATTCTTGGTTTAATGTCAGGTTTGGTTGCTGTCCTTATGTCTGAATTGTTGATTTATATTTTATATAGCTACATT
>DAOWHF010000133.1:0-6517 GCA_030641565.1 Methylomarinum sp. | reverse complement strand
TTTGGCTACTATGCCGTCTGCTGACTTCTGTTTAATCACCTGAAAGGTTACCCAGACAAGCGCTATACCCAGTTGTTGTGTTGCTATTAAATTCGCTCGAATCCTGACGAATAGCCATCAGGTCGCCTGGACATTTAATGCAGATTGCCCAACTGCTATTTTCAACAACAACCTGCATTGCAAGTTAAACAGATCTCCCCAGATAAGAACGTGAACTGTCACTGCACAACCTTGCCATTTACCGTATCTCGCGAACCAATGGGTTTCGTTATCTCGTGCTAACTCACCCCTGAGACTCGGCCTTATATGACATTTCTGTTCGTAGGCTCGCAGTTTTGCACTCAGGCTTCCTTCTCACAACACCTCGCGGGGTTGCAATTGCCGTCGGCTAGTAGTTATACTCATTCAAAAAAAGGAATGAGGTAGGTTCTCCTACAGAGGACTTTCACCTCATTAGTTCACGCCCATGCTGGGCGTACACCAAAAAATCCAGCTGACCGTTTAAAGCGTCACGGTTTTTGCTATTCGCAAAAAACCGTGCCACTTTTTACGTCAAGTGATTTGGGCGTTATAAATCTAAAATTTAAAGAGCATTACAATTATGGATAGCTATCTGCTTAATATTTCAGATTTTTTTATAAATATCGCCTTTTTGGGTATACCATTTAGCTTACTTGGTATGCTTCTTTTATTAGGCTTTCAATTTAAACATCCAATCTCTATCATCATTTCACTTATTGGAATTACTGGTATTTCATTTTTTACACTTGGGTGGAGTATTGAGGGGTTGGTAACAGGAGAGGTCCCTAGGTTTTCGCGTTATCTTGGAGTTATTAAAGAATCTGAAAATCCAACAGGATACTGGATAACTACAGGGCTTTGGCTTTCCTTATCGTTACTTATATTTGGTTGTTGTGGCTGGGTAATTTTTCGTGTAACAAAAAAATACTATGAAATCAAAAACAGTTGAAATTGAAGTTAAAGAATATATTTATGGATAATCAACTATCGTGCCTAAATAATTTATAACCGAAATAAAGGGGTCAAATAAAGGGGTCAGAGCCCTTTAATTACCCTCATCTTCTGTGCTATGGTATTAATTTCCAATCCAAACTGGAGTTAATCATGCCCAGAAAACCTCGCTTTTATCTGCCGGGCGTTCCGGTTCATATTGTGCAGCGGGGAAATAACCGTGATGCAATTTTCTTTGATGAAAGTGATTATTTGGCTTATCTTGATTGGCTTAAAAACGCTTTGAAAAGGTATGACTGCCAACTTCATGCTTATGTGTTAATGACTAATCATGTGCACTTGTTAGTTACGCCAAACTCACAAGAGTCAATTAGTCGAATGATGCAATATGTTGGTCGAAGATATGTGCCTTATATCAATCATAAATATAATCGCACTGGTACCTTGTGGGAAGGACGATATAAAAGCAGCTTAATACAAGATGAGCCTTATTTATTGGCATGTATGCGATATATTGAGCTTAATCCTGTGAGAGCGGGTATGGTAGAAATGGCTTCTGATTACCAATGGTCAAGTTACCATTTTAATGGATTGGGCCAGTATGATGAGTTGCTAACACCGCATAAGCTATATTTATCTTTGGGTACTGACAAAACATCAGGATGCCAAGCTTACCGTGGTTTATTTATGGCACATATGGCTGATAATATCACTGGTGAAATACGGGCAGCATGGCATACGGGGACACCTTTGGTGAATGATCTTTTTAAAGAACAAATTGAAAAAGCTTTAAACACAAGTATTGGGCATGCAAAAAGAGGTCGACCTAAAAAGCACATATAAATACATAAAAGGGCTCTGACCCGAATGGCACTTTCTTTCGTCTATTAAGTGATGAATGTGAATTATCATGACGCAAAAGTAGAAATATTACCATGCCCTCAAAACTCAATAAGAGCCAAAAGTTAAGTATAGAGAACATCCACTAAAGGAATGTTATCTCTGAGTCATCAAAAAGGATTAATCGTTAACCCATGCGTCAGCAAGCTCTTTATGCTCCGGCGGAAAATATTCGATGCTTACTGGAACTAAGCCTTTTAACAGAAATAAAAAAGCTTTTTCTTTCCATTTGAAATCACCCACTATAGCTAATTTGCGGACTTTTTTCTGAATATGCTCATCCGAATCATTATGAGCCCAATTTATCCCATCTTCTAAGCTAACAAAACCATCTTGAATTATGGCTAAAACATTCACTTTTTCAAAGTTTTGACTTGTCGCTAAAACATTTTTTTTTATTTTCTCAAACTCGGTACTTTTAAATATATCGGTAATATGAATAACCAATAAATTGTCATGGTTTTTAAGTGATATAGCCATTTTAACCCCCTACTGTTAGATGTTTTGTTTAAATTTATAAATCTTGCAGTTTCAATCATTAAACCATGCTTTAGCAAGCTTTTTATTTTCTAATGTACTAATGTATAAAGGTGGGTCAGAGCCCTTTAATTAGCTTCATCTTCTTAAAGAACAAATTGAAAAAGCTTTAAACACAAGTATTGGACATGCAAAAAGAGGTCGACCTAAAAAGCACATAAATGCATAAAAGGGCTCTGACCCCTTTCAGGGTTTTTGTGACTAAATAAATTTTAAAATACCCGATCTTTACAATTGATGTTAATATATCTATGTAATTACAGAACATCGTAGTAAATGTAATATTAAACTTAATAGGAAAGTGCGTTATGAGTAAAGGTACAGTAAAGTGGTTCAATGCAGATAAAGGTTTCGGTTTTATCACTCCAGAAGATGGCGGAAAAGATCTTTTTGTACATCACTCTGAAATCCAAAGCGGTGGTGACTATGCTACGCTTAATGACGGTCAGTCAGTAGAATTTGAAGTAGGACAAGGTCAAAAAGGTCCATGCGCTAATAAAGTTGTTGCTGTTTAATTTGCGCTTATACTTAACAAGTACTAAATAGTTGCACTATGTAAGGGCTGATTTTTTAGCCCTTATTTCCTACCTCACATTCAGCTTATGTCGTGTAATTTAGCGTTATCACGAGATACCATCAAATATTTCATATCATTTTACATGTCTTGGCATAACGTATTTGCTGAGCCACATACCTCTCAACAAAGGCTTTATCTTCTTTGTTGGCAAATTCAAATTTAATACCATGCAAAAGCGTTAATTCTCTTGTTTTTATATCTTCCCAGCCTCTTACCTGGCAAATAGAACAGGGAATACTGATTCTCTTTTCGCATTCATCAATTTTAAAGTTAGCTGTTAAGATAATTTTATCCCCTGAAACACCAAGTTGAACAGGCGCTTCCATCGAAGCACCACCATTACTAATATCTGTTAGTATTGCGCGTAAAGTTGTATCCCCATTTGCAAATTCCTTTTTACCCTCCACTTTTACATCCATAGTCATGCTGACTCTAAGCTCTTCTCTGATGGCTTTTATTTCAACTTTATTTGGATAATTTAAATGCATGTATGCTGTAGGCACTTTATTCATACTCATAATTGTTGACTGAAATGAATATAAATTGCCTTGCAAAAGAATACGTACATTTAAGACCTGGTCTTTAAATGCATCAAGTGCTTTAGGTGTTGTTACAAGAAGACTTATACCCGGGATATGCCCAATATATTGCGCATAAGAAACCCGACCTGAGATGGGAAGAAGCTGAACTCTTTCTCCGACAGATAGATCTTGCAATGATAGCTTGCTTGTTGTCCCATTTTGGGGCTTGGAGGGCGAACTTATTATCTGTAAATTGTCGAATTTTCGTCTATTTTGTTCTGCTGCCATAATAAAATATAGGTAATTAGTTATATTTAGTGTGATGATCTACACATCTAAAACTTAAGTTTTTTCAAGAAAGTACTAATGCCTGCGATACCTTGAGCACCGAGAACTTTTGCCATAGGTTTTTCTGCCTGCGACAGTCCTCCTAAGGCATAAACAGGAAGATTAACCGATGCAGTTAATACCTTAAAGTTATCCCATCCCAGAGGTTTCGTATCAGGGTGTGTTTGAGTTGCTAACACTGGGGCAAGCACTACAAAATCCGCCCCTATTTTCTCGGCATGCTGCAATTGATTTTGATTATGACATGATGCAGCAACCCAGGCATATCCATCAGGTCTCCGCTGTAAAGCCAATAAATCCTTTGAGGTTAAATGAATACCATCAGCATCGATCTTTTCACTATTTGTAACCGCTGAATTAATTAATAAACTTGCACCTTTTGCTTTGCATAACGGCATCGCTGCTTTAAAAAAGTGCATAACAGATGCCGCTGACATTGACTTTATTCTGGCTTGAATCAATTTAATGTCATTATTCAGCATTGTATTTAAGTTTTCTAACAAAATACTTTCTTCAACACCATTAAGAATAGCGTAATCTGAGGGTAATTGAGCTGCGGCAATAATTGGTAAATTTGCTTCAGGAAAATCAAAATCAGATAATTGTTCAGGACTCACCCATTTAATTGCCTGTCCTTCGTAACCGTTAGGCTCGCCTGAAAAATCAGTAACAGCCCAAACATCAAGTAACACTTTTAAATCTGTATATTGATGATTAATTTTAATCAGTGGCGCTAATGTCTGCACTGAAATATCCAGCTCTTCTTTTAACTCTCTGACCAAAGCTTGCTCAACCGATTCCCCTAACTCAACCTTTCCTCCTGGGAATTCCCATAATCCACCTTGATGTGCTTTGTTATGGCGCAGAGAAATTAATATCTCACCCTTTGCATTTTTAATAACACCTACAGCAACATGTAATGGTTTAGAGTCGTTCAATTAATCATCCTTTTTTATTTTTTTATTCAACCCCACTAAGCGCCCCACTTATCTTAAATAAATACACCTATAGGGTTACCGCTATTAAGTTAAGAAAACAATTATTGCTTGGAATATAACCCCGGATTCCGCTATCGCTGCATCCAGGCCACATGTTATTTATGTGCGGTATTCTGCATTGATACGAACGTAGTCGTAAGACAGGTCGCAGGTTAAAACTTCTTGATTGGCTTTACCACGCGCCAGCACCACGCGAATTAGGATTTCTTCCTTATTCATTACTTGCTGACCTTGCTCTTCGGTATAACTCTCGGCACGACCACCATTTTTTACAATACAGGTTTCATCTAAATAGATTTCAACCTTACCTAAATCCATTTGTTCAACACCTGAGCGCCCTACTGCCGCCAAAATACGCCCCCAGTTTGGGTCACTGGCAAAAAAAGCGGTTTTTACTAAGGGTGAATGTGCAATGGTTTTGCCTACTAAAACAGCTTCTTCATTATTAACCGCCTGCTCGACACTAATACGCATTAATTTAGTTGCGCCCTCACCGTCTCTTATAATCAATTCAGCCAGGCGTTTACATATAGTCATCACTGCTTGAGAAAACAGCGCATAACTTTCACTATTTTCTGTAATTTCTGCGGCCGAGGAACATCCACTGGCCATTAATATGCAGGCATCGTTTGTTGATGTGTCACCATCAACTGTAATTCGATTAAATGATTGCTCTGCCGCTGCAGACAGACATTTTTGTAATAGGCTTTGGCTGATTTTGGCATCGGTTGCTACAAAACCTAACATGGTTGCCATGTTGGGCTGTATCATCCCTGCGCCTTTTGATATTCCGGTTAAGGTAATTGGATGACCGTCTATTTCAATAACTATAGATGCACCTTTAGCGAATGTGTCTGTGGTCATAATGGCATGTGCCGCTTGCCGCCAATTATCTTCTTGCAACGCCGCGACTGCTTTAGGTAATGCAGTTTCGACTTTATCTACAGGCAAATTCTCACCAATAACACCGGTAGAAAAAGGTAGTACCTGTTTCTGGTCGCCATTAACAACAGATGCTAATGATGCACAACAGCTATTTGTATCAAGCATACCCTGCTCACCCGTTCCGGCATTGGCATTACCTGAATTAATTAGCAACCAACGTGGACTTTGTTGCAAATGGTCTTTAGCGACATGGACCGGTGCGGCACAAAAGGCATTTTGGGTAAAAACGCCTGCACAGCTTGCACCTTCTGCCATTTCTACAACTAAAATATCATCTCGTTCTGTCTGCTTAATTCCTGCATTACTTGTACCTAACTTTATCCCTGAAACTGCTTTCATTTCAGGAAAATCTACATTACCTACTGCCATCTCTAAATCCTTTTTTATGCTTTAAAAAATACATAAACTTTTGCAATCATTTCAACCTCTTTCTCAACCATTGCACATTGTTTTTTAACCCATTTAACCTGTTCGTCCTGATTAAACATGCCATGAGGTAAAACCACCTCAACTTCAATACGCCCATCTAAATAATGAATCCTAAAATCATCAACTGTATGAACAGCTCCCTCTAAGTATTGATCTAAATAGGTTTGTACCTGTTGCCTGGACAAGGGCTTTTTATTCAGAGACTTAAACTCATCATCTTCTGGGTCTATATGTACCAGGACATCAACCACATCATCAAATTCTGCTTTTAAATTGTCCCTGACAACATC
>DAOWHF010000135.1:0-5804 GCA_030641565.1 Methylomarinum sp. | reverse complement strand
TTACATAGGGGGTAATATGGGAATGCCAGCCGCACGAATTACAGATATGCATGTCTGTCCGATGACTACAGGACCGGTGCCTCATGTGGGTGGCCCGATATTACCACCTGGTGCAGTGACAGTATTGATAGGTTCATTACCTGCTGCACGTGTGGGCGACATGGCCACATGCGTGGGCCCACCGGATAGCATTGTAAAAGGTTCAGCAACCGTATTAATTAACAATATGCCGGCTGCAAGAATAGGGGATAGTTGTTCTCATGGTGGAGCAATTGTTGTAGGCTTACCCACTGTTTTAATAGGTGGTTAAATCTTAAAGGTTACTCTATAGGCATTACTTTGGCATCTTTGGATGATTATCAAATTGAATCAATTCTGCTGCAATACTGATGGCTATTTCCATTGGGGTATGGCTGTTAATTGCAAGCCCTACCGGTGCATGAATGGATTGCCAGTTTTGCTCACTAACTTTAGCCTTTAAATTTTTCTTCATTAATTCGATTTTATGTCGACTACCTAACACCCCCAAATATTTAAAATTTTTAGCCGCTAATGATTCAATTACCTGTTGATCTGTTTCATGACTATGGGTCATTACAAACACATAAGCTTGTATGGCATGGGTAACTGCTTGGCCAACCTCTGTGTAAGGCATAATTCGTTTTTGGCTGGCCAATGAATTATCCTCCATGGATTTAACTGCGCTTCTCTGCTCAATGACAGTGACCTCGAACCCCAGTAATACCAATACTTGCGTTAAAGCCAGACTGACATGACCGCCACCAATTATATATGCACGCTTTACTAAACCAATAATGCTTTTATAGCACCAGTCTGATTGATCTGAATAATGAAAAAAGGGAGTGATTATATTTTCCTTCACCGGGCTGATTTTTAATCCATTAGCAGAAACTTCTAAAATAACCGGACAATTATTTTTATCAGCCTGTTGTAATGTTTGCAGTAGTGGTAAATCAGATTGTTGGCATATTATCGTTGCAACGGTTTGTTTACCGCCACATAGTTGTCCTGAAGCATCAGTAGCTGAAGCGTAATGTTTTTTTTGAAACAGCTGTGTTTTATATTGTTCAATATGCAAACAATTAATGGCAAGGTTAGTTAAATCATGTTCAACTTTGCCTCCACCTATGGTTCCAAATGTCATGTTATTGGAACATACTGCCATCATTGCTCCGGTTTTTCCTGGTGAACTGCCCTGGCTGTTCACCACTAGTAACAAAGCAACTGCTTTATGCTGTTGCAATGCATCAATTAACCATTGCCATATTGTCTGATTAGCCAAACAGTACCTCGCTCATAGAGAAATAAATAGCCATGACAGCAGAAAATAAAGAGCTGACAAAAAAACGCCAGGATAAGGGGATAATATTTTGAATCATAAAATTAACTGGCAGGGCAACTGGCAAGCAATAGATAAATGATGTGCCGGCTATAGATAAAATAGATAGCGAAAGGTTGTGCCATTGTCCGGAAAACAGATTAATAAAAATCAGGTGTCTGGTAATCCATAAAGGATTAAAAAAAGCCGCAGCCATTAACATCCGTTTAAAAGCATTGCTATAGCCGGGTTGATTAAAGCGTTTGTCCAGCCAGCTAAAATAGCTGGGAATTTCTATGGCATACAGTGTTCCGCCTAACAGTAACATGGCTAACATACGAGGGTAATATAATTCATTACTGATTAGCGTCGCTATACTGTCGCCTGCACAATAAATCAGGCCACCAGACATTACGTTTTTAAGGCTTAGGTGTTGCATTACTCTGGCTATACAGGGCAAGTAGCACTTTTTCTGTTGTCATGGGAGCGGAAAATATTGTTTGGTAATCAGGATTAAATGCTTGTATCGCTTTAGTTAAAGCAAAATAAGCAGCAATGCCATACATAAAAGGCGGTTCACCCACGGCTTTGGAGTTTAATAAACCAGCGGCGTTATCACTGTTAGGCAAGAATTTTACCTGAATATTGGGGGCAGAATAAATATCGGGTATCTTGTAATTTGTTAGGTTATTGTTTAATAAACGGCCTTGTGAGTCATAACTAATTTCCTCCATGGTCACCCATCCTATCCCTTGTATAACGGCACCTTCAATTTGGCCTAAATCTATATTAGTGGCAAGGCTTTTACCTGCATCATGTACAAGTTTGACACTGTCAATGTGATAACGTCCACGTAGGCAATCAACTGAGACTTCTACGGCAGCATAACCATAGACATGATAAGCAAAAGGTGTACCGGTGTTGGTGCTATTGTCGAAACCTAAGTTAGCTGTTGCATAATGCGCTTGAGCAGATAAACCACAGCGAGCAAGATAGGCTTGAGTGACTAATTGATACCAATTTAAACCGCTATGTTCTCCTTTTACAAAGACGCTTTCATTTTGTATTTGCACAGTACTGGCATCTTTTATTTTAAGCAGTAAGGCTGCATGTTGTTTTAGGCGGTTTAGAATCTGTAGACTGGCTAATCGTGCTGCTTGTCCATTAATATCTGCCCCAGTACTGGCTGCCGTTGGGGACATATTGGGAATGCGCGAGGTATTGGTGCTTTCAATTTTTATCCGTTCAGTCGAAATACCAAAAGTTTGTGCGACAACACGCTGTATTTTAAATTTAACATTCTGTCCCATTTCCACAGCCCCGGTGCTGACACTCACACTGCCATCAGTATAAACATGCACCAGTGCATCGGCTTGATTCAAAAACCTTGCGGTAAAAGCAATACCAAAGCAAACAGGCATTAATGCCAGGCCTTTTTTTTGCAGGGTATGAGTGGCATTGAAGCGATCAATATTCTGTTGTTGCAGTAATATTTTATATTGCTGTTCCAGCAAAGTTCTACATGATGTCAGAGTGCAGTTTTTAATGCTCATGCCATAAGGAAAATGCTCCTCATCTTGCAGTAGATTAGCTTGTTGAATGATGGCCGGGTCAACTCCCATTAGCTGTGCTGCTTTGTAGATAGCCGATTCCAGAACAAAAAGTGCTTGTGGCGCACCAAAACCACGAAAGGCAGTATTAGGCAGTAAATTAGTACGACAACTGACAGCTGTTGCATGGAAGTTGGGGATAAAATAAGCATTACCGGCATGAAACAGAGTACGTTCCAGTATGGCTAATGATAAGTCAGCAAAGGCCCCTGCATTTTGATAAAACTGCACCTGATAAGCCAGAATTTTACTCTCATTATTCAAGCCTATTTTAAAGTCAGCACTGTAAGGGTGGCGTTTACCGGTAAAGCTCATATCCTCTTCCCGGCTTAAATGCAGTTTAACAGGATGCTGTGTGTATTGAGCAGCCAATGCAACCATGACCGCCCAGCAGGTTGCCTGTTCTTCTTTGCCGCCAAAGGCTCCTCCCAGACGCAACACATCCACTTCAATAAAGTGTATTGCACAGCCTAAAACTCTGGCGGTAATTCGTTGCACCATGCTGGGAGACTGGGTGGCAGAAATAATTTTTAGTTGTGAATTTTCCAATGGGTATGCAATGGCAACCTGGGTTTCCAGATAGGCATGTTCCTGAGCACCTGTCTCTACCTGTCCTTCCACGACAAAATCACAGTGTTGCCAGGTATTATCGACATCGCCCATAGAAAAACAGCGGGCAGGGGCAATGTGTTGATTAAGTTTATCTGCAATTCGAGCATCAAATACGGCATCTAATATTTCATAATCAACCATACATAATTGACACGCCTGTCTGGCTATTGCAGCAGAATCTGCAACGATTAAGGCGATGGGCTGCCCCAGATAACATACTTCAGTTTCAGCGAGTAGCACCTCATCCTCTGCCACATTGCCAATCTGATTACGACCTTTAATGTCATTAAACGTTAATATTGCTTTTACGCCAGGCAGAGCCTGTGCCTGGCTGAAGTCACTGGCTTTAATACGTCCATGGGCAATCGTGCTAACTAAGGGAAATATATGCAAGGTATCGGCAGTTAAGCTGAGGTCATCGACAAATCTGGCCTGGCCTCTTGCGTGTAATTCGCTGTCTTGTTGTTTCATCGGAAATCCTGCCACTGCAACCGGTCGGGTAATAACTTTAAAAAATGAGTGATCAGTAGTTGTTTGAATAGTAAGCGTTTATAAGTGGCTGAGCCACGGCTATCACTTATGGGACTGATTTCTGTCTGAGCAATGACTATAGCCTTGTTAATTATCTCAGCAGTGATGGTTTTTGTTTGTAGAAAGTGACAGGTTTTTTTTAAATAAAGGGGGGTGGCGGCTACTCCTCCCGCAGAGATATGGATAGTTTTAATCTGATCATCCAGTAATTCAATAGACATAGCCGAATTGACGCTGGCAATATCCAGATGCGTGCGTTTGCTGACTTTTTCAAAACTGAACTTTAATGGGGAATCTGCACAAAAAAACTGAATATCTATCAACTGTTCCTCAGTCTGTAAATCAGTCTGTTTATAGTCTTTAAAAAATTGTCGCAATGGCAATGCTCTTTGTTGCTGCTGTGACTTTAAAATAAGCATTGCATCCAGAGCCAGAAAGAATACACTTAAATCAGCAATCGGTGAAGCATTGACCAGGTTACCCCCTACCGTGGCTTGTTGACGAATTGGCATAGAGCAAATCAGCTTAAAATCAGTTTCAATATGGCTGAATAATTTTTGCATCAAGGAAGATAGACGTAGTGTTTCTATTCGTGTGTTGGCACTGATAGTACAGCGTTGCTGTGACAGACTGATGTGTTCATCTGAATTAATAAATTCCAAAGGCTGATCAGCTAATTGTTGAGCCTGTTGCACCCATAAATCAGTGCCACCAGCAACTTTGGTCGCTGTTTTTATAGTCTTGAAAGCCGATCTTTTTTCGGTTGTTGATAATTGAGGAAGACGCTCTGATATATCAGCAAACCATAAAGGCAGAATATTCCAGCTAATTAAATCATTGATTCGGTTTAAGGCTGTAGAGTGGGTTAAATCAAATTGTTGGTTTAATACTTTTAAGGCTCGTTTGATTCCTGCATATCCTGTGCAGCGACATAAATTACCACTGACAGCATCTATCGCCAGAGTCTCTGTTGAAGTTGTAGCGTTCAGGAAATAAGCGGTAATTGCCATTACTAAACCGGGTGTACAAAATCCGCATTGGATCGCACCTTGTTCAATCAAGGCTTGCTGTATTGGATTTAAACTGACGGTATTTATACCTTCAATAGTAACTATATGTTGGCCATTTACCAGGCCTAAAGGTAACAGACAGCTATTCACTGGGCGGTAATACATACGGTCTTGCTTAAACTCTCCGGATAACACCATGCAGCTACCACAATCACCTGCGCCACAGGCTGCTCGGGTGCCTATTAATTGTTTTTCCTTGCGTAAAAAATCCAGCAACACTAAGCCATCGGCTAAATCTGTTTTAACTGATTGCTTATTAAGGATAAAGTCTGCCATTTCTATATTTGTAGTGAAGTAAAACTAAAGTCACGACCATCAAATAAGCCCTTGTCACTCAGCTTTAATTCTGGAATAACCAATAGAGCCATAAAGGATAAGGTCATAAAGGGAGCTTTTAATGTTGAACCCAGTTGTGTGGCGCGTTGATTTAAATCTCTATAGTGTTCAGCGACTTTATCTCCGGCCTGGTTACTCATTAACCCGGCAATAGGCAGTGCTAATAAATGCAGTTGCTGATTGTCATCTACTACGGCAATTCCTCCTTTATTTTTGATAAGTAAATTAACCGCTAAACACAAAGAATTAATATCAGCTCCGATGGCAATAATATTATGTGAATCATGGGCAACGGTGGAAGCTAAT
>DAOWHF010000051.1:0-3281 GCA_030641565.1 Methylomarinum sp. | reverse complement strand
TGAAATTGCAACTGAATACGCTGGTAAGCTAACAGTTGTTAAATTAAATATTGACGATAACCCAGCAACACCGCAGCACTATGGCGTGCGAGGTATTCCAACATTAATGATTTTTAAAGACGGTGACGTTGAAGCGACTAAAGTAGGCGCTTTAAGTAAATCCCAGTTAGCTGATTTTATTGATAGCAATATCTAAATGGCTGTAAGAAACGGCCGTGGTGAATCATTTTCATGGCTGTTTCTGAATATTTATTAGATTTGTGCCACAAATTAGTAGCGCAAATCTAGTGGATATTGTATAATCCGCAAATACCCAATTCAGGGTACCGTAGTCGATCCCGCATAATTACATTTTCTTTATACGGTTATTACCGCTTAGCATTTCTTTAAATCCTCATACATATGAATCTGTCCGAATTAAAACTGAAACAAATTGGCGAAATTGTATCTATCGCCGAGTCCTTAGGTCTTGAAAACATCTCTAGAGCACGAAAACAAGAAGTTATTTATTCCATTTTGAAGAAACAAGCAAAAAGTGGGGAGGATATTTTCGGTGATGGTGTGCTGGAAATTCTACAGGATGGCTTTGGTTTTCTTCGTTCCCCCGGTTGTTCATATTTAGCTGGCCCCGATGATATTTATGTTTCCCCTAGTCAAATCAGACGGTTTAGTTTGCGTACAGGCGATACCATCAGTGGGAAAATAAGACCCCCTAAAGACAATGAGCGCTATTTTGCAATGCTTAAAGTTGAAAAGATCAACTTCGAGCCACCTGAAAATGCAAAAAATAAGATTCTCTTTTCTAATTTAACACCACTGTTTGCAAATAAACGTTTTACGCTTGAGCAAGGTAACGGTACCAGCGAAGATCTTACAGGTCGAGTGATTGATTTAATTGCCCCGATTGGTAAAGGTCAGCGTGGTTTGATTGTTTCTCCACCTAAGGCTGGTAAAACAATGATTTTGCAAAGTCTTGCGCATGCGATCGCAGAAAATAACCCTGAATGTTACTTAATTGTATTGCTTATTGATGAGAGACCAGAAGAAGTAACAGAAATGCAACGCTGTGTACGTGGCGAGGTGGTTTCTAGTACTTTTGATGAACCAGCGTCTAGGCATGTACAAGTAGCCGATATGGTTATTGAAAAAGCCCGTCGATTAGTTGAGCATAAACACGATGTGGTTATATTGTTAGACTCACTAACTCGTTTAGCAAGAGCTTATAATATGGTGACACCTTCATCGGGTAAGATTTTATCGGGTGGTGTTGACGCCAATGCATTAGAAAAGCCTAAGCGCTTTTTCGGTGCGGCAAGAAATATTGAAGAAGGTGGTAGTTTAACTATTCTAGCAACCGCGCTTGTTGATACCGGCTCTAGAATGGATGAAGTTATCTACGAAGAATTCAAGGGTACAGGTAACATGGAGTTACACCTTGAGCGTAAAATTGCTGAGAAGCGTGTTTATCCAGCGATTAACATTAATCGTTCTGGCACGCGTCGTGAAGATTACCTGGTTGCTCCTGAAGAACTACAAAAAACCTGGATCTTACGCAAAATCTTGCAACCTATGGATGAAATGGCAGCATCAGAATTTGTTCTAGGTAAGCTTAAAGACTTTAAAACGAATGCAGAATTCTTTGAGTCAATGAAGAGATAGAATTAAAGCAGGCTCAAGACAAAAGACTCAAGGAAGAGCGCGAAGCACAGTTCTTTCTTTTTTAGTCTTTCGCCTTGAGCCTTTAGTCTGTTCTTAATCTTTTTGTGGTACATATCCTTCGGGCATTTCAAAGTCGCCTGAAAAAAGAAATTTTTCACGTTCTTCTTCTAAAAGCTTTTTTGCTTTTGGGTCAAAGCTGGCCAAACGTTGCTCGTTAATAATCATTGTTTGCATATTCATCCACTCTTGCCACGCTTGCTGCGACACATTCTCGTAGATAAACTGACCTTTAGGGCCAGGGAAAGGTGGGCTTTCTAAACCTTCTGCTTCTATACCTAGTTTTGCGCATTTAATCATTCTAGTCATGACTTTTCCTGTTGATAATGAGACTGTAAGAGTTTTTTTATGGGCGTTGGTAATCCCAAAGACCGAATCTGTTCTGTTTTATACCAGACTGATTGATTCGCTTCCATCACATTATTTATAGGGTTTTCTGTTTTAACCAATGTTGCAGTGTAATCTAAGTGGTAATGAGAGAAAGTATGTCGTTGCTGATTGAGTTGTTTAATCGACTGAATGGGTAAATTGTTTTCTAAGCACCATGACTGCATATCGATTATTGAATCAAACTCAGGAAAGCTCCATAAACCACCCCAAATGCCAGATTCAGGTCTTTTTTCTAAAAATATCTGATTATTCTGGTTCTGTAATATTAAAAAAAATAGTTGTTTAGCAGGTAATTTCTTTGCGGGTTTTGGGGTTGGAAAGTCCTGCACTTTATTTTCTATTCTAGCGATACAATCGCTGCTGACAGGGCAGTCCTGGCATTGTGGTTTGCTACGTGTACACAAGGTGGCTCCAAGATCCATCATTGCTTGTGTATAAGGTGCACAGCGTTCAATCGGGGTGTATTTTGAGCTTATTTCCCAAAGCTCATTACTGACCTTGCTATGACCTGCCCAGCCAGAAATGGCATGATGACGAGCTAATACGCGTCTGACATTGCCATCTAAAATTGGGTGGCTGTTATTAAAGGCAATACTTAATATGGCACCAGCTGTAGAACGACCAATCCCGGGTAAAGCAGTGAGCAAGTCTAAATTGTTTGGAAACTCTCCACCGCTTTGGCTGATGAGTTGTGCTGTCTTGTGTAGATTTCTTGCCCGGGCATAATAACCTAAGCCCGACCAGAGATGTAAGACAGAGTCTAATGGGGCTGCTGCTAATGCGTGAATGTCAGGGAAATTTTGGATAAATTGATTAAAGTAGGGGATAACGGTAACGACTTGTGTTTGTTGCAGCATAACTTCGGAGAGCCATGTCCTGTATGGGCTGATGTCTTGTTGCCAGGGTAAATTTTTTCTGCCATTTTGGTCGAACCATGTAAGGATTTTCTGTTGAAATATTTCGGGGGGCATACAGTGAGTCGAGGGAGGGTGGTCTATGTTTTTAGAATATCTGCTCTCTGGCGGTTTAGAGTGAGCACTAAACCGCCAGAGAGCAATGTTTGTAAGTAAGGGGGGGTTAAAACAAACCTTTTAATAAGTTGCCTACGCCAGGACCAATTTTTTCATCCAGTTTTTTTATTAACTCATCTCTTTTTTTGTAAATCTTTTCTTTGT
>DAOWHF010000295.1:0-2545 GCA_030641565.1 Methylomarinum sp. | reverse complement strand
TAGAGACAGCTATTATTCGGTTTTTTCAAGGCTTTAGCGTTTTTTTATTATAGACTTTTAATTTAGTCATCATCTTCGTCAGGTATTTGTGATCTAAACTCATGCGATAACAGCATTTGAGTCCCCGTTATAACCAGCTCTTCCTCTTCTGATAATTGTTCGGTAATAAAATAACCTTGGGCGACTTTTATGGGCTGAGTGATATTCCGATGGATGAAGTGTTCTTCATCTGTTTTTATAAAAACAAAGGCTATGCCAAGATGCCAAGCTAGCGATGATTCAGGAATGATAAAACCTGCTTGAGCTTGCTTTTGTTGTGGTACCCAAGCGGTCAAATTCATGCCTGCTTTGATTGCTGAGGTATTCGTTATAAACAAGTATTGTAAGCCCTGAGTAAAATGATCAACTTGGGGTAATATACTAACCAAAGAAGCCGCTAGTGCGGAGCTACGCTTTCCTGTCGGACTGACATTAACCGTGTTGATTTGTGGGGCAAGTGTAGTGCCAGCAGGCATGGTTATTTTTAGTAGCGTTGCCTGACCTTTAATAAGCGAGTCAAACGGAGTTGAATGACCACCTATAGCCCAGTTTATTAAGGTCTCACCCCACTCTAGTTTACTGGTATTTATAATTAGCTTGCTTTGGTAAGCCATTTCATTATAAATCGCTTGGTCTGATTGCCATTGAGACTGCTGGCTTTGCAGTTTTCGGGTGGATATGGCTTCATTCTTATGTAAGGCGCGTAAGCGAGAAATATTTCTTTCGGCTTGAGTAAAACGCGCTTTAGCTCCTGCTTGTTTGGCAGACGCAGAGAGATAGCTGTTAAGAGTGCTTAGTAAGGGGTGGATGTTTAATGCCTGACCATAGGCAATTAATTCGGGCTGGTGCTTTATTTCTTTAAGGATTACGGTTTCTATTCCCGAGATTTTTTGAGCATCATCGTCCAAAAAAATGGCTACTTGACCATCAATAAGATGAATTGCTTCCATTTCATCGTCATCATCCGTTTCAGAAGCCTTGATACCGATGGTATAAAGAGCAAGAAATGCAACTAGGCAGGTAATAATAAAATGCTTCATAAAAAAAGAATGACGATTAGAATAAATGAATTATACGGTGTGTTTTCGTCCCAAAATAAAAATTTTTGTTGTTTTTAATTAATAGCAGGTTATCCTTTAGGCAATTTTTCCTAACACAGGAGTCAGCAAATGAGCGAACTGCCAGAAAACTTAAAATATGCTAAAAGCCATGAATGGTCAAAATTAGAAGATGATGGGGTTGTCCGTATTGGAATCACTGATTTTGCACAAGAAGAATTAGGTGATTTGGTTTATATAGATTTGCCTGTTGTGGGTAAGCAATTTAGCGCAGGCGAACAGTGTGCTGTTGTGGAGTCTGTAAAAACCGCATCTGATTTATTTAGTCCAGTTACAGGAACGATTGTGGCTGTTAATGAGGTGATTTTAGATGCCCCGGAAAAGGTTAATGATGATCCGTATGATGTATGGTTGTTTTGTGTTAAAGCAGATAACCCTGCTGAATTAGATGATCTAATGGATGCAGCTGCTTATCAACAGATGATAGCGGACTAGAAGGGTATTGTGACTTATTATAATGAAAAGGGCTTGAAGCGCTTTATTAATGCGATTTTATTCTCTTTTGCCGGATTTAAAGCCGCTTGGAAGCATGAAGAGGCTTTTAGGCAAGAGCTACTGGTCTTTATTGCATCTGTCCCATTAGCTATATGGTTAGCTAACAGCAATGTAGAAAAAGTATTGTTGATTGCCTCGGTTGTATTGGTTATGGTGATTGAGTTATTAAACTCAGCTGTTGAAGCAGTAGTTGATAGGGTGGGGGTTGAATATCATGAGTTAGCAGGAAGAGCTAAAGATATTGGATCAGCTGCTGTCATGTTAACAATATTGTTAGCGGTAGCCACTTGGTTATTGATTTTACTTTAAAATTTAAGAGGAACAAAATGAGCGCATTAATCTGTGGGTCTATGGCTTACGATACAATTATGGTTTTCCATGATAAATTTAAACACCATATCTTGCCGGAAAAAGTCCACATGCTAAATGTTTCTTTTTTAGTGCCAGTGATTCGTCGGGAATATGGTGGTTGTGCAGGGAATATCGCTTATAACTTAAAGTTGTTAGGCGAAAACCCATCCATTATGGCGACGGTAGGACATGATTTTGAGCCATATGCGCAGTGGTTAAATTGTCGTCAAATATCTACCAAATATATTACAACAATGGATGGTGAATATACTGGCCAAGCTTATATTACAACTGATGAAGATGATAATCAGATTACCGCATTTCATCCTGGTGCAATGAATTTATCTCACAAAAATTCGGTACCTGTCGATGAGGGTTTTAGCATAGGAATTGTTTCGCCTGATGGTAAAGATGGTATGCAATTGCATGCTAAAGAATTTGCGGAGCAAAAAATTCCTTTTATCTTTGACCCAGGTCAGGGCATGCCTATGTTTGATGGAGATGAATTGTTAGCGCTTTTAGACTTGGCAACTTATGCAACT
>DAOWHF010000160.1:0-19774 GCA_030641565.1 Methylomarinum sp. | reverse complement strand
GACAGTGATTGCGCCATCACATCCATCTTTACATTTTGTGGTACGTAAATAATCTCAGGATATTGTTTATCTACAGCATAGCCTTCTGGCATAAGTTGCATTAACTCGCCATAGTTTTCAATCATTTCCTTAAAACTATAACCCGCTTCTTTACCTGCTCCTCCTGCTCCATACTCATTACCATGAATTTGACAATGAAATGCTAATGCACCTCCAGCATGTTCTTCTTCTGCAAAACCATAAAGGTTGGCAGCATAACCAATCTGGGTTTTTACTTCTTTTTTACAATAGCCAAAATAATTATCGGCCAATAAGGTAACAATAACTCCGCGCTCATCTCTGGCTGTTAATTTAAAAGCCTGGCCATCATTATATAATTCATCAGCGTCTCGCCAACACATACCATCATGACGTTGTCTTTCTGTTGCATCATCCCAATGCGGTAACCCCAGATTTTTCAAAGTTAATTTCTCTAAATGTGGCGCTAAAATAACGCACCCACTATGACCGGTCCAGTGTTCTACATCTAAAGCTGCATCAAATTCAGGCAACGCAGGGTTTCCACCATTTCCAAAAATAGTTTCAACAAAATCCAGATTACTGACCAGGGTTCCAGGGGCAAAAAAACGTATTTCCATACTCTTTTCTTCTGCAATCCCAGGAATTTCAGGACATACTGTTGGCCTTAACAACAGAGAACAAAACATATTAGCTGTTGTTTCTTCATTCGCAGTATAGGGCAGTACCATTAAATCTTTCGGTGGATTTAAGGCATGCATTAACATGGCAGCATAAGTTTGCTTAGGCACTTCTTTTTTATCGCCAGGTACGGGTAAACCACCTGCTGCAATATGAAATGAACCTTTGGTCGTTCTTCGATCATTTGCAGGGTTATGCAACACGCCTTGTTTTACTTTGTAACTGGAAACACAGTCAGAGTGAAATTCATTTTGTCCTACAGGTAAGGATAATTCTCTGGCTATGCCATGCCTATCTAACTCAAAGGTCATAATAGGTAAAGTAGGGATATTTTCTAGATTAAGATCAGCTAAATAGCTATTTAAAAAATCTTGGATTCGTTGATCTGCGGGGTAATGATGTGAAACTAACTGACGATTTTTTTCTACAAAGCTACGCAACATATCGTCTGCCGTAGCCATAAATTCAATTGGCTCACCCTTTAAGCAGGTGGGTTGACCACAAGAAGCCAGTTTAAGATTTATGTACAAATGTAAATTCTGATGCAATAAAACCGGGTCTTGTTCTGATCTATTTAAACCCAGGGCTTGAGAAAAATCCACAATCTATCTCCACGCAAACCTTAACGGATGCAATATGTTTAATTAGGAACCCTATTCATACCAAGGGTAAGCGATCCAACTCTATAAATAAATTATAGGGCTATGCAATATAGCATAACAGCCTGATTTTGACAGTGGGCAAATATGTACATAGGAGCTGTGGAATCATTCAGACTTAACTACTATGAACTAAAAGTCACTATGGTTGTTGACTCAACTTGTCACATTAACAAGAACATTTACACCGAGAATAAGGCTGAGTGCTATAAAACGGCATGATAAAAAATAGTGTAATGACTTTTCTCATGTCCGTCTCTGTAAGATTATTTTTAAACATTAAAACTAGATTCAAGTAGAGAAAAAGACAAATAACCATTTTATTGATAATGTTATTGATAATGTTATTGACTTGCAGAATAAACCTCGCCCACCTACAGCTAGGGCTTTCCATGGTTCGCAGCGTCAGTATATCCTTATGTATTATTTCTCCCTTTAATTCTCTAAATAAATGCCCCGCATTTGATATTGAATATTTCTGGAGTTGCGCGCTCTTAACCACTGAAGGAACAACGATGCTGGCTTCCAGTACAACTGATACATCTGCTTTAAATACCTCAACATTTCATACTGCTGGGCTACTTCACAATTTGGGAATGCTGTGGCTGGCAGGCAATTGGCCCGAGGAGACCTCATTAGCTCTGGAACTCGCTACTACAGACGATTCGATATCAACAATAGAAGCCTTTCGTTCCGTTATTCGCACAGATTATTGTCAGGCAGGAGGCATACTCAGCCGCTCCTGGAAATTACTGGAGGTTCTAATATCCGCTATGGAACAGCATTGTCATTGTGTTTACAGCGAATCGACATGTCAAAATACTGTACTGATTGGCTATGCTGTAGACATGGTATCCGCATTATTTCGGGGGCAAGAGGAGAGACCACAGCCCCGATAAGGCCGCTGCACATCACACTTGGACGAAATATATATAAAGCTCGGAGACAAGTTAAATGAAACACAAAAGCTAGCACACTCAATGTTTTCCGGCTCCCGAGTCATATAAAGAATACAAGCCCCCCCCCCAAAAAAAATAATCTAGATTGAAATCAAACTATACTCGCACGGTTACGGCTGAGAAATTTAAAGCACTTTGATTGCTCTCCTATCAACACAATTTTATTTGGTATCTTTGTAAAAATGTCTTTGTTCATGAACACCTAGTTTCAGCTGAGAAAGATTCAAATAGCCAGCCCCTCCTTTTTCTATCGTGACAGTTATTTTATACAATCCTTTTGGCAAATCATGCTTAAACAGTATAAAAAACTGTGATACCGATGATTAAGGCTGTATATTTTTTTCGAGTGTCATTTAATCAATTAAAAAATTCAAGCGTAATTTATGATAATTATAGATCACTTAGAAAAATCAATACTATCATCGACCTTACCCTAACAGGGATTGCAGGTCATCAGAAAATAATATATTTCATTCAACATGTGTCAACTTAAGACCAATAATGCCTAAAACAATCAAACTAATAGATGCCAGCCTAAACCACTCTATTGATTCTTTAAAAAGAAATATGCTCAAGATGGCAACACCCACTGCGCCCATACCTGTCCAGATTGCATAAGCTGTACCTAAGGGTAAGGTTTTTATAGCCAACATTAACAAATAAAAACTAGCCCCTCCGGAAATCATAGTAATAATGCTTGGGTACAATTTTGTAAAACCAACATTATATTTAAGGCTTAAAGCAAAAATAATTTCCGAGAAACCCGCTGCAAACAACCACAACCACCCCATCTAACTCTCCTAATTTTGGAACTGAAGCAATAAGCCGCTTATTCCCTTGATGCATAAAAAAGCGTTTTATTCTACAATACAAACTTTCAATATGATAATAAACTCACTCTATGGATGACATTGCCAAGTACCTGATCAAAAGTCCAAAACAGGTTCTTACATATCTAAATATGTTATCAGCAGAAAGATGTTTAATTTCAGCCGCTTTTGGCGAAGATGAAAAAGATACTTTTTTAACCGTTATCATGGACATTGATGAAAAGAAACAAACCATTACCATTGATTGCGGCCCTAAGGAATATCTAAACAAAAAGCTATTAAACAGTGCGGTAATTAAATTTGCGGCAGAATATAAAGGTATAAAAGTTCTATTTGAAGGCAGAGATGTTAAAAAAGCAGGAAAAATCGGTCAACCCGCCTTTACAATACGTTTACCAAAGTCCATTTACTGGATACAAAGAAGGCGGTTTTACCGAGTAAAATCACCCATGTCCAAACAAAGCTTTTGCCTAATACATTCTGTTGATCCTGAGACCAACATTGATACATCAATGAGTGTAAATATTTATGACCTTAGCGCCAATGGATTTTCTATTATCAATGAGTCATCCGAATATTCAGAGCTCTTGACGCCTCCCGCAACATTTGAAAACTGTGAACTGTCACTTGATAATGAAGCGGGACTACCTGTTTCCATTGAAATACGTAACAAATTCCCCTTAAATCCTCTCAGACCTGAAAAATCTGAGCGAATCGGTTGCCGCATCACAAATCTCACTCCTCGCGTTGAATCAACAATTCTTAGGTATATGCAAAATATAGAACGAGAGATAAAACAAAAAGAAAAATAAAATCAATGCATAGACTGTGAATATATTTAGCTTTGCCCCAAAAACTAAAGCAACTACTTACGCTACGAGCTAGAAAGAAACAGGTAATTCATGGACATTTTTAATGCCAACCCTTCAGAAAAAAGAATTTACAGTGTTTCCGAGCTCAACAGAGAAGCAAAAAACCTCTTAACTAATTATTTTGCCTACATTCAAGTTGAAGGTGAGATATCAAACTTAAGTACCCCCTCCTCAGGCCATATTTATTTCTCTCTCAAAGATAAAAAAGCCCAAATCCGTTGCGCTATGTTTAAATCGCAACAACGACGATTGGCATTTAAACCTGAAAATGGCAAACAAGTCATTGTTTCTGCTCAGGTTAGTTTATATGAAGCCCGAGGTGACTATCAGCTAATTGCTGACAAGATGCAAGAAGCGGGTGCAGGGGATTTACAAATCGCCTTTGAGAAATTAAAAAGCAAGCTGCAAAATGAAGGGCTATTCGACCCAGACTTAAAACAAAACATTCCAGAAATACCCCATCAAATCGGTGTTGTCACCTCTCCAACTGGGGCGGCTATACACGACATACTAAGCGTTTTAAGCAGACGATTCCCTGCTATTCCCGTAATCATTTACCCTACCGCAGTGCAAGGTGATTCGGCCAAGCTAGAAATATGTAAAGCCTTAAAAACCGCCAATCAACAAAAACAAGTTGATGTTATATTACTAGCGCGTGGCGGTGGCTCTATAGAAGACTTATGGTCTTTTAATGAAGAAGCTGTTGCCAGAGCAATTGCCAACAGCAGCATCCCAATCATTTCCGGCATAGGTCATGAAGTTGATTTTACTATTGCTGATTTTGTGGCTGATTTACGTGCCCCGACACCGTCAGCTGCCGCTGAAAATTGCGTGCCCAACCAACAATCTTGGTTATCCAGGTTTCAAACGATTGAACAACAATTAAATCGCTTAATTCAAGGCAAGTTATCGCAACAGCAACAATCTATAAACTGGTTACTTAAGAGACTACAGCAGCAGCACCCTGGACAACAACTTCAGCGACACGCACAAACATTAGATAACTTAGAATTACGACTTATTAGGGCAATACAGTCTAAAATAAAGCATCAGAAAAACCAGCTAGAAAATAAATATAACGTATTGCATCAGCATAGCCCTGCCAACAAAATCATCCATTATCAACAGCAACAACAGTATTTAAGCAACCGATTAAAGTTAGCCATTAATAGAAAACTTGAATCATCACAAAGAAAATATCAGATGCTAGCCCAGACACTTAATGCTGTTAGCCCTTTAGCAACATTAGAAAGAGGTTACGCTATAGTAAGCGATCCAAAGACATCAGCAGTGATAAGTAGCAGCCAACAACTAGCAATTGGTGATACAGTTAAAACCCGCTTAGCGCATGGTCATCTAATCAGTCAGATCAAGGACATTCAACATGAATAAAAAAATAAACTTTCTATTACTTTGCTTGTTGTTTTTCCCTATTTTGGGTCTGGCTAACAAACTTCCTGATCAATTGACTGTTCCTGGTGGCATCATAATATTACCGGTAGCCACAATTGATCAGCCTGCACCCCAAGTCTTTTTTTATGGCAATCGTGTCGTGGTAACTGCAAATAAAACGCATTGGATGGCCTTAATTGGCATTCCTTTATCTGCCAAGGCAGGTGATCATCAAATCACCATCAAAACCGCTAGCAATACCCAGCAACAGAGCTTTAACATTACCGACAAAAACTATCCTGCTCAATATCTCACCATCACTAAGAAACGTATGGTGACCGGTTTTACCAAGGCCGACCTAGAAAAAATAAATGCTGATAAAATTGCCATGGCCAAAGCTAAAGCAATTTGGGCTGAGAGAGAGATTGACGCTGATTTTATCGCACCTGTTGATGGCAGGCTCAGCAGCTTATTTGGTCTAAAACGCTTCTTTAATGATATTCCCAAACGCCCCCATAGCGGCTTGGACATAGCGGCCCCCACTGGCACACCAATTCTGGCGCCTTCCTCGGCAAAAGTCATCGACACGGGAAGCTATTACTTTAATGGCAATACTGTATTCTTAGATCATGGTCAAGGTTTACTCAGTGCTTATCTACACATGAACTCAATCAGCGTAAAGCCAGGACAAACAGTTAAACAAGGTGAGACTCTAGGCACGGTCGGTGAAACAGGTCGTGTCACTGGCCCTCACCTACATTGGATTGTTTATTTGAACAAAGTGCCCGTAGATCCAGCATTGTTTATTGCCAAAGATATACCTAGGCTTGATGCCAGGAACAATAAATAACACTGAAAAGCCAAGACAGGAAAGATACTTCTTGCCCATCACACCCTAAAAACAAGCGGCATAATCCAGAATTGCTTCTTGGCACTCAAAAAAAACACGCGGATAATCCCTACGTATAGCTAACTTTAGGCCATATTCAAAAAAAACAGCTAAAGTCATAAAGCGCGCTGCCACTGCCCAATGACGTGAACAAGAATTGATTGAATTACGCCATACAGTAACTGTCCAAAAAATGACCGGTGTTAATAATATAAAATGAATTTCATCCCAGCTAGATACCGTTATACGGCCTGATTTTGCCAGTTTATCAGTCACATATAAGCTTAGGTTAAGAAACATAAAAAAAGGCCAAAAAACCAGCCATAGCTTCACCTGTCCATGCCAAGAATCAAATAAATATTTATATAACGTCAGCTCAGACACCTTCCCCCACTCTATCTCATTAAAAAATGAATCAAAGGGAGTTGCTATATACAACAGCATGATTATAAATAGCATTGTTGCAATATATTCTTGTGCAGTCCCTAGCTGAATATAAGCAAACAAAACGGGTAAGGAATAGATAAACATGACAGTTAACTCTCTAAAAACAAAAAAACCTGGTCTTATAGTAACTTTTTCCTGCCAGAGTTACTGAAAAAGAGACTACATTGTTTATTGAGCAATAAAAAACCCACTAAGCTTTTCAGCTTGTGGGTTTAGTGTACTTATTTAGACTTCCTTGTACTTTTTTCTGGTGCCGATGGCCGGAGTTGAACCGGCACGACCTAAGTCACCACCCCCTCAAGATGGCGTGTCTACCAATTTCACCACATCGGCAAATCTCAATCGATCCCTTATACAGAAAAATCGATTACCCCGAAAAGTCATTAATCAATCTATCGAGGGGTAATTACAACTCTTTTGCTTATTCAGTAACTGCTTTTGTCTCTTCAGTCAATGCAGCCGGCACTTCTTCCTTAACTACAGGAAGACTATCTAAAACAGGTACGGCTTCTGCGTTATTAACTAAAGGTACATCAGCAAGTACATTTTCAACTTCAGGTGCAGCCATTAAGTCAGTATCACCTTCGTTATTACCAACTATCACTGCTAACCCCAAGCTTGTTGAGAAAAACAAAGCGGCCAGAATCGCAGTTGTTCTGGATAAAAAAGATGATGCACCTTGTGCACCAAAAACTGACCCTGATGACGCACTACCGAATGCAGCACCGGCATCAGCTCCCTTACCTTGTTGAATAAGTACTAGGCCAACAACACCCAATCCTAACAACACATGAACAACTATGATTGCTTGATACATATATTTCTACTTAAATCGCTTTGTAAATTGCTAAAAATGACGCTGCATCTAATGAAGCCCCACCAATTAAGCCACCGTCAATATCAGGCATTGCAAAAATAGCTTTTGCATTGTCTGGCTTAACGCTGCCACCGTATAAAATCTGAATTTTTTCTGCAACTGTTTGACTTTTAGCTGCTATTTGCTCACGAATGTATTTATGAACTTCTTGAGCTTGTTCATCAGATGCAGTTTTTCCTGTACCGATTGCCCATACTGGCTCATAAGCGATAACAGAGTTTGCAAGTGCATCAATACCTGCCATATCGATAACCGCATTTAATTGCTCATCAATAACTGCAAATGTTGTATCACTTTCACGCTCTTCTAATGTTTCACCGATACATAAGACAGGAACTAAACCTTCTTTTTGTGCTTGGCAAAAACGTGCTGCAACTGATTCATTCGTGTCGCCATAGTAAGAACGTCTTTCTGAATGCCCTACTAACGCATAACTACAACCACATTCTTTTAACATAAAGGCTGATACTTCACCTGTATACGCACCTGATGTTTGATCAGCTACATTTTGACCGCCCAATGCTAATGGAGTATTTTCTATTGCACGCTCAATATCAGACAAATAAACCGAAGGAACACAAACAGCAATACCTTTATCACCATCTTTCAGACCAGCAACGATTGCATTTGCTAGTTCAAGCCCTTCTGAACGTGAACCGTTCATCTTCCAATTACCCATCACTAGAGATTGACGCATTACATACTCCAAGAAAAATTAAACCACTTATAATATAGGTTAAACCCTACAAACTCAAGCTCAGATTGCTTTCTTCACATCATCAACCAATTGATCGGCATATTTAACCACATCATCATAATTTTCACCTTCAACCATCACCCGAATCAAAGGCTCTGTTCCTGAGGCTCGCAATAACACTCGCCCCTTTGCCCCCATTTTTTTCTCTACCGTTTGTACGGCTTTCTGAATGCTCTCAACCTCATCAAGGTTTACTTTTTTATTGACTCGTACATTCTTTAGTATCTGTGGATATTTCTGCATCCCAGATTTAAGTTCGTATAGGCTTTTACCCGTTTGCTGTATTTCAGCTAAAACTTGTAATGCTGCGACTATGCCATCACCTGTCGTGGTTTTATCCAAACAAATGATATGCCCCGAACCTTCTCCGCCTAAAATCGCCTTATTTTTAAACATCATCTCCATTACATAACGATCCCCTACATTTGCCCTTAACAAGTTAAGACCAAGCGCTTTAAGACTGTTCTCCATACCTAAATTGGACATCAAGGTCCCGACTACATTATTTTGTAACTCGCCAGCTTGTTGCTTAGATTTTGCGATGATATAAATCAGCTCATCTCCATCAACAACCTCTCCTTTGTGATCAACCATTATTAAACGGTCACCATCACCATCTAATGCAATCCCTAAATCAGCGCGAAATTCTATAACTTTTTCAGCCAACAATTCTGGCTTAGTCGCGCCACATTCCTCATTGATATTCAGCCCATCTGGTTCTGCACAGATGGTAACGACTTCTGCCCCGACTTCGGTAAATACATGCGGTGCAATGTGATAGGTTGCACCATGGGCGCAATCAACAACGATTCTAAGCCCTTTAAAATCAAGACTTGTTGATACCGTTGATTTACAAAATTCAATATATCGCCCTGCTGCATCTTCTATTCGACTGGCTTTACCTAGCATTGACGACTCAACAGTGGACATAGGTGAATCGATATAACTTTCGATTTTATGCTCTAGCTCATCTGGTAATTTAGTACCTTCAACCGAAAAGAATTTTATTCCATTATCGTAATACGGATTATGAGAAGCACTAATGACTATGCCTGCTTTTGCACGCAAAGTCCGAGTTAAATAAGCAATACCTGGTGTAGGCATAGGCCCTAATAATCGTGTATCTACGCCCGCAGCTGACAAACCAGCTTCTAATGCAGACTCGAACATATAACCAGATATCCGTGTGTCCTTCCCAACTAGAACAAACCCATGACCTTCTTCTGCAAATACACGTCCAGTTGCCCAGCCAAGTTTAAGCATAAAATCGGGTGTAATTGGATGCTTACCCACTTCCCCCCTAATACCATCGGTTCCAAAATACTTTTTCTTCATTATTATCTGCTCCGCATAAATAAACGAATAGTCTAAGTTTCTTTATCCAAAAAAAAAGGAGAGGCAAGCCTCTCCCTTTTTTCAAAGAAACAAACTAGTTTTGCTCAGCTGTTTCATCTTCAACTGATGAATTATCATCCTTTTCATCTACTTCTTCAGATTTTTCATCTTTACCAGCAGGTGGCGGAGTATCATCCCATCCTTGCGGCTCTCTAACAGGCTTTCTATCCATCAAATCTTCTAATTGATACTTATCAATCGTTTCATACTTCATTAAGGCAGCAGCCATAGTATGTAAAATATCATCATTATCTTTTAGAATTTGTTCAGCACGCTGATAATTTTGATCAATAATTTTTCGTACCTCTTCATTGATTGTACAGGCTGTGCCTTCTGCAATAGACTTATTCTGAGTAACAGAGTGGCCTAAAAATACTTCACCATCTTCTTCACCATAAGACAATGGCCCTAAACGACGAGACAACCCCCATTTAGTCACCATATTTCTGGCTAATTCAGTCGCTCTTTCAATGTCATTAGAAGCACCTGTAGAAACCTGTTCCCAACCAAAAATTTGCTCTTCAGCAATACGCCCACCATACAAACTAGAAATCATACTATCTAATTTTTGTTTACTGGCACTGTATTGATCTTTTTCAGGCAAGAACATAGTCACACCCAAAGCGCGACCACGTGGCATAATACTCACTTTATAAACTGGATCATGTTCCGGTACCAATTTCCCTACAATGGCATGACCTGCTTCATGATAAGCCGTCATTTTTTTCTCTTTCTCATCCATAACCATGGAGTGTCTTTCGACACCCATAATTAACTTATCTTTTGCTTTTTCAAGATCAGACATACTTACTAAACGCTTATTTCCACGCGCTGCAAACAATGCCGCTTCATTAATTAAATTGGCTAAATCAGCACCTGAAAATCCAGGCGTACCCTGTGCAATATACTTAACAATCACATCTTCAGCAGCCGGCACTTTTTTCATGTGCACATTTAGAATCTGCTCCCTACCTTTAATATCTGGCAAGCCAACTGTCACCTGTCTATCAAAACGCCCTGGGCGCAATAAAGCACTATCGAGCACATCAGCCCGGTTAGTCGCAGCAACAACAATAATGCCTTCGTTACCTTCAAAACCATCCATTTCAACCAATAACTGATTTAATGTTTGCTCACGCTCATCATTACCACCACCCAAGCCAGCTCCACGAGAACGACCTACTGCATCGATTTCATCAATAAAGATAATACATGGCGCATGTTTTTTGGCTTGTTCAAACATATCACGGACACGTGAGGCACCTACACCCACGAACATTTCGACAAAATCCGAACCAGAAATTGTAAAGAAAGGCACTTTCGCTTCACCAGCAATAGCTCTAGCCAATAAGGTTTTACCTGTTCCTGGAGGTCCAACCATTAAAGCACCACGCGGTACACTACCGCCTAACTTTTGATATTTTGAAGGGTCTTTAAGGAAATCAACCATTTCCGCCACTTCTTCTTTGGCTTCATCGCAACCGGCAACATCAGCAAAAGTTACTTTATTTTGTTCGTGATCGAGCATACGCGCTTTACTTTTACCAAAGCCCATCGCTCCACCACGACCACCACCGCCGCCACCTTGCATTTGTCGCATGAAGAATATCCATACAGCAATTAATAACAGGATAGGACCAAATGACATTAACAATGTCATCAACATTGAAGGTTCTTCTGGTGGTTGCGCTTTAATTTCAACAGCGTTTGCTAACAAGTCATCCACTAAATGCGGATCTTCTGGAGCATAGGTCTTAAATTTCTCCCCCGTTTGCATCTTTCCTTTAATGCTATGCTCATCAATAACCACTTGCTGAACCTGGCCGGCTTTTACCGAATCAAGAAATTGAGAATAAGATACTGAGCTATCACTTCGATTAGACCGTGTACCAAAATTATTAAAAACGGACATCAATACAACTGCAATGACCACCCACAAAATTACATTTTTAACCATATCGCTCAAGCTACACGTCCCAGACCAGAACGGCCTTATTTTTAAAATACTGATTGATTATATCAAGAGTTTCATCCGAATAATCGCAATTACTATGATATATAGACTTAATTTATCTTTTTAAACCCTTTAGCTAAAATATATACCTCTTTACTTCTAGCTCTTGATGACTTTGGCTTCCTTATCACTACACTAGAAAAAGACTCTGCCACTTGTTTTTTATACTCATCAAACCCCGCTCCCTGAAACATTTTGATCAAAAACACTCCACCTGTTGCTAAAACAGTTTGCGCAGTATCCAGCGCCAACTCGGCTAAATAGATCGATCTGGGCAAATCCATACCTTTATTACCACTCATATTAGGTGCCATATCTGACATCACCAAATCAACCGGTGCGCCATCTAAAACCCTATACAACTCATCCAGAACCTTATCTTCTCTAAAATCACCTTGTATAAAGTCTACCCCATCAATAGGATCAATTTCTAACAAATCCAAAGCTATGACTTTATTTTTTTTTCCTACAATCTTACGTGCATAATCTGACCAGCCGCCAGGTGCAGCGCCCAGATCAATAATATTTATCCCTGGCTTTATAATTTTATCCTTTTCCTGGATCTCAATTAATTTAAACGTAGACCGAGAACGATACCCCATTGCCTGGGCTTTTTTGACGTATTCATCATCAAAATGTTCCTGCATCCATTGATTACTGCTTTTGCTACGCGCCATATCGTTTGTAGTGTAGAATTATCATTTTTTTATTAAGTTAGGTAGTCGTGTGAATTCTGAGAAGAAAAAGCAATTTAAATCGCAAGCTCATTCATTAAAACCCGTCATTACAGTCGGTCAAGCAGGGTTAACAGAATCCGTACTAAAAGAGCTTGAAATAACACTGGATACTCACGAACTAATAAAAATAAAAATCCGTGCCGAAAAAGAAGAACGCGAGAAAATACGAGATCAGATTATCACTGAGTCAAAAGCAGAACTTATCCAGTCTATTGGACAAATCATTGTAATTTATCGCAAAAAACCCAAGGTAGAAGTAAAACCAGCCGGCCCAAGACGAAGATAACAAGCATTTATTTCAACATTCCCTAGGCAATAGCTCCTGCATTACTATACTTACCTAGATCCATGAGGTATCCAGCAGGGGCTTAGGGATTATAATCAATTGAGAAATCAGCAATTAAAAAGATAAGCCCTTCTTTTCCTTTCGTCTTGAGTCTGCTTTTATCAAATATACTGAATAGAAAGAATTTCGTATTCTTTGTTACCACCTGGTGCTTTAACCATAACAACATCCTCTACTTCCTTACCTATTAGCGCTCTTGCTATAGGAGAGCTTACCGAAATACGCCCTTCTTTAATGTCAGCCTCATCAACACCAACTATCTGGTAAATCACCACATCCTCAGTATCAATATCTTCAATTTCAACTGTCGCACCAAAAACAACTCGGCCACCAGCATCTACCGTTGTAACATCAATAATTTGCGCATTAGATAATTTCCCTTCTATATCAGATATCCGCCCTTCACAAAAACTTTGCTGTTCTTTTGCTGCATGATATTCGGCATTTTCCTTTAAATCGCCATGCGCTCTGGCCTCTGAAATTGCAGCAATAATCCTTGGTCTCACTACATTTTTTAATTCGTCTAGCTCTATCTGTAATTTATCAGCGCCTGTGACGGTAAGAGGTACCTTATCCATTTTAAACTCCAACTCTACTTAGTCCATTATCAAGGACAATCAATCAATAAAGGCTGACTATAAGCCAGCCTTTTTAAATACTTTTAACGTAGCGGACTAAAGTCCGCTCTACACCTAATTTAAACTACTGTGTAAATCTTGCAAGCAATTAACATTCCCCGCTTCTAACTCACCCAATGCATAACATGCCGCTTTTGCACCTGCCATGGTTGTATAGTAAGTAATGTGGTGCTGTAAAGCTTCTCTACGCATAGTAAAAGAATCTTTAATTGCCTTCACTCCGTCAGTCGTATTAATAATCAATTGAATTTGATCATTTTTAATCATATCAACGGTATTAGGTCGCCCCTCATTTACTTTATAAGCCACTTCACACGGAATACCAGCTTCTTTAAGCACAGCCGCCGTGCCTTTAGTCGCAACAATCTCATAGCTTTTCTCTATCAGCATTTTTGCAATTTCAGGTAATTTCGGCTTATCAACTTCACGCACACTAATTAAAACCTTGCCAGTGTGGCTTAAATCTACACCTGCCGCACGTTGTGATTTAGCAAATGCCTCACCAAATGTTTTACCGACCCCCATCACTTCACCAGTAGACTTCATTTCTGGGCCTAACAACGGATCAACACCAGGGAATTTCACAAAAGGAAAAACGGCTTCTTTTACTGAGAAGTAACTTGGGATACATTCTTTAGTATAGCCTTGCTCTTTTAAAGAGATTCCAGCCATACATAAAGCAGCAATCTTAGCTAAAGGATAACCTGTGGCCTTTGAAACAAACGGAGCGGTTCTTGATGCTCTAGGATTAACTTCCAGGACATAAATAGTTTCCCCCTGAATCGCAAACTGAGTATTCATTAAGCCTCTTACGCCTAATGCCTCAGCCATTCTAGCAACCTGCTCTCTCAACTGATCTTGCAAATGCTCAGCTAAATCATAAGGGGGAATAGAACATGCTGAGTCACCTGAGTGAACGCCTGCCTGTTCAATATGTTCCATCAAACCACCGATTAAAACTGTTTCGCCATCATAAATAGCATCCACATCCATTTCGACTGCGTCATCAAGAAAACGATCTAATAATACAGGTGAGTCATTAGAGACAGTGACCGCCTCTTTCATGTAGCGACGCAAGCCTTCTTCATTTATCACGATTTCCATCGCGCGACCGCCCAAAACATAAGAGGGTCTTACTACCAAAGGATATCCCAACTCTTTCGCTTGACCTACGGCTTGCTCAACCGATCTTGCAGTTGCATTCGGTGGCTGCTTCAAATTCAAACGTTCTAATAGTTTTTGGAATCTTTCTCTATCTTCTGCCAAATCAATTGAATCAGGCGAAGTTCCGATAATTGGTGCACCTGCTGCTTCCAAAGCTCTCGCTAATTTCAATGGTGTTTGCCCACCATATTGAACGATAACGCCTTTTGGTTTCTCTAATTCAATAATTTCAAGTACATCTTCTAATGTTAATGATTCAAAATATAAGCGATCAGAAGTATCAAAATCCGTAGATACAGTCTCAGGATTACAGTTAATCATAATGGTTTCAAAACCATTTTCACGTAATGCTAATGCCGCATGTACACAGCAATAGTCAAACTCAATCCCTTGCCCAATACGATTTGGACCACCACCTAAAATAATAATCTTGTCTTTATCGGTGACATTAGCTTCGCACTCTTCTTCATAAGTAGAGTACAAATAGGCGGTATCAGATGAAAATTCAGCAGCACAAGAATCTATACGCTTATAAACAGGGCGAATATTCTGTTTGTGGCGTGCCTTTCTAATATCCGACTCTTTACTATCAAGCAACTTAGCTAAACGCTCATCAGAAAAACCTTTGCGTTTAAGTCTGTATAGCTCACCCTCACCTAGGGTCGCTAAGGTTTTAGTCGACAATGATTTTTCACTTAAAACTAAATCTTCAACTTGCGCTAAAAACCAAGGGTCAATTTTACTGGCTTCATGTATATCATCAAAACTCAAACCACTTCTAAAAGCATCTGCCACATACCATAGACGCTCTGGTCCTGGGTGGCGCATTTCACGCTGAATTTTATCCTGAATATTGTCCTCTTTTAAATCAACAACTTCATCAAGACCACTGACGCCAATTTCCAGTCCACGCAATGCTTTTTGCAAAGACTCTTGAAAAGTACGCCCAATCGCCATCACCTCACCCACAGATTTCATCTGCGTAGTTAATCGGTCATCTGCCTGTGGAAATTTCTCAAAAGTAAAACGTGGCACCTTAGTAACAACATAATCAATAGTTGGCTCAAATGATGCCGGTGTTGCACCACCAGTTATTTCATTTTGCAATTCATCCAGTGTATAACCCACTGCCAACTTTGCTGCTACTTTAGCAATTGGAAAACCGGTTGCTTTTGATGCTAATGCAGAGGAGCGAGAAACACGAGGGTTCATCTCAATCACTACCATACGACCATCTTCTGGATTGATAGCAACCTGTACGTTTGAGCCACCGGTATCCACACCAATTTCACGCAGTACCGCCAAAGAAACATTACGTAAAATCTGATATTCTTTATCTGTTAATGTTTGTGCAGGCGCAACGGTAATTGAATCACCGGTATGCACACCCATAGGATCAAAGTTTTCGATAGAGCAGATAATGATGCAATTATCTTTAGAATCACGCACCACTTCCATCTCATATTCTTTCCAGCCCAAGACAGATTCTTCAATCAATAATTCATTGGTTGGTGATAAATACAGTCCACGCTCACAGATATCAACAAACTCTTCTTTATTGTATGCAATACCACCACCACTTCCACCCATAGTAAATGAGGGACGCACTACCGTTGGATAGCCTACGTCAACCTGTGCAGCAAAGGCTTCTTCCATGCTATGAGCCGTTTTAGATCTGGCAACTTCAAATCCTAATCGCCCCATCGCTTGATTGAACAACTCTCTATCTTCAGCCATATTAATAGCTTCTTTAGTTGCCCCAATCATTTCTACATTATACTTTTCCAACACCCCATGAGCATCTAAGTCCAATGCACAATTCAATGCGGTTTGCCCACCCATTGTCGGCAACACCGCATCAGGACGTTCTTTTTCTATGATTTTTTCTACCGTCTGCCAATCGATTGGCTCGATATAAATGGCATCAGCCATATCTGGGTCAGTCATAATCGTTGCTGGATTAGAATTGACCAGAATGACGCGATAACCTTCTTCTCTTAGCGCTTTACACGCCTGAGTTCCTGAGTAGTCAAACTCACAGGCTTGGCCTATCACGATAGGACCCGCACCTAATAATAAAATCGATTTTATGTCGGTTCTTTTTGGCATAGTTTGTTAAATCTACTCTGTTATTGATTAGCTGAATGTGTATCCATCATCTCGATGAATTGATCAAATAAAGACTCTACGTCATGAGGACCCGGACTTGCTTCAGGATGCCCCTGAAAACCCATAGCAGGACAATCTGTACGTTCAATACCTTGCAGGCTACCATCAAATAATGAATGGTATGTTGCAGTTATATTGTCAGGCAAGGTACTCTCATTGACGGCAAAACCATGATTCTGACTACTAATCATCACTCGGCCTGTTGCTTTTTCTTGTACGGGGTGATTGGCACCATGATGACCAAACTTCATTTTCTCTGTTTTAGCACCGCTTGCTAATGCCAGTAATTGATGCCCCAAACAAATACCAAAGGTAGGGATTTTTTTATCTAAAATAGTTTTAATCGCGGATATAGCATATTCACACGGCTCAGGGTCACCTGGGCCATTCGAGAGAAAAACACCATCAGGATTCATTGCTAACACTTTCTCAGCCGTCGTTGTTGCAGGAACGACTGTAACCCGACAACCCTTATGAACAAGCAAACGTAGAATATTGCGTTTAACACCAAAATCATAAGCAACAACATGCTTAGTAGGATTTTCAGACTCGGTATGCCCTTCGGTTAAAGACCATACATCTTGTGTCCATTCATATTCAGCTGCAACGGTCACTTCTTTAGCTAAATCCATTCCTTTTAGCCCAGAGAAACCATCGATCGCTTTTTGAGCATCAGCAATATCAATAGCGTCACCAGCAATAACACATCCACGTTGCGCGCCTTTATCCCGAAGAATACGGGTTAATTTACGAGTATCAATATCAGCAATAGCAACGACCTTATTATCAAGCAAATATTGAGGTAATGATTTTTCGCTACGCCAGTTGCTTAGTTGAAGTGGTAAATCACGAATAACCAAGCCACTTGCATAAACAGCACTAGATTCATCATCTTCACTGGTTGTTCCTACATTACCAATATGTGGGTAAGTTAGGGTAACAATTTGACGGGCATAGGAAGGATCACTCAGGATTTCCTGATACCCCGTTAGGGATGTGTTAAACACAACCTCACCAACCGAACAGCCGTCAGCGCCTATAGACACTCCGTTGAACACGGTTCCATCTTCCAATAACAGCAAAGCAGGTTTACTCAAGATTAGCCACCTTAAAATGTGCAAAACGGGATAAGCCTGATGACTTACCCCGTTGAAATATACATACTAAAAAAAATAGTGTTAATTTTACGAAATTATGCAGCTCAGGTCATTAAGAATTTTTAAGTCCAAGTACATCTTGCATATCATACAAGCCATTCGACTTGTCTTTTAACCAGACAGATGCCCTGATAGCACCGTTTGCAAAGGTCATACGGCTGGTTGCTTTATGTGTAATTTCAACACGCTCACCCTCATCCGCAAACATGACTGTATGCTCTCCAACAATATCACCTGCACGAATAGTAGAAAAACCAATGGTCTTTCTATCGCGCTCACCGGTATCACCTTCACGCCCATAAATAGCACAGTCTTTTAAATTACGACCCAGTGCATCGGCAATAACTTCACCCATTCGTAATGCAGTACCTGATGGAGCATCCACTTTATGGCGATGATGAGCCTCAATAACCTCAATATCTGTATAGTCACCCATCACTTTTGCTGTCATTTCTAACAATTTAAGTGATAAATTAACGCCCACACTCATATTAGGAGCCAACACAATAGCAATATCTTTTGCCGCGTCATTAATAGCAGCTTTTTGTTCGTCACTGTAACCGGTTGTACCAATAACAACTTTTTTCCCAGCCTGACGACAAATTTCGATATAACCCATTGACGGATCAGGGCGAGTAAAATCAATTAATACATCAAATTGGTCTACAACAGCAGCTAAATCATCAACCACTGTAACATCAACAGCACCTATTCCAGCCAATTCTCCAGCATCTTTTCCCACCGAAGAACTCTCAGGACGAGAAACAGCGACATCAAAGGTGGTATTTTCTGATAATTCAGCCGCTTTAACCAAGCACAAACCCATACGACCTGATACACCTACTACAGCAACTCGCATGGTTTTATCCTGTTAATTTATCAAAAAAACTTTTTACACCATCAGTCCAAGAATGTTCTTGAGGACTATGATGCTTGCCTCCGCCAGATAATGACTCTCTTAACTTTTCAAGCAACGCTTTCTGCTCTTTGGTTAATCGCACTGGCGTCTCGATCTGCACTTTACAAAGCAAATCACCTACCGCGCCACCACGAACAGGCTTAACCCCCTTACCTCGCAACCTAAACAATTTACCTGTCTGAGTTTCTGCAGGAATTTTAAGCTTCACCTTACCATTTAAGGTTGGAACTTCTAACTCACCACCCAAACAGGCACTAGGGAAACTAATGGGGACTTCACAATATAAATTCGCGCCATCACGAGTAAATATTTGGTGATCTTTTACTTGTATCTGTACGTATAAATCGCCAGATGGACCACCATGTACTCCTGCCTCACCTTCACCCGCCAAACGAATACGATCACCGGTATCCACACCAGCTGGCACTTTAACAGATAGTGTTTTATTTTCTTGAGTACGCCCCTTCCCGTGACATGGGCGACAAGGGTCTTTAATTTGTTGTCCGGCACCATGACAAGTTGGACATGTTTGCTGCACAGAAAAGAACCCCTGCTGCATCCTGACCTGTCCATGCCCTTGGCAAGTTGTACAGGTAACTGGACTAGAGCCTTTTTTAGCACCTGAACCGTGACATGCTTCACAAGTCACCAAAACAGGAACTTTAACTGTTGCTTCTGTACCGCCCACAGCCTCTTCTAATGTTAGCTCAAGATTATAGCGCAAGTCAGATCCAGCCTGAACATTGCTACGTCTTCTACCACCGCCGCCACCAAAGATATCACCAAAAACATCACCAAAGATGTCTCCAAAATCACCTGATCCACCACCAAAACCACCTGCGCCACCACCCATG
>DAOWHF010000126.1:0-3219 GCA_030641565.1 Methylomarinum sp. | reverse complement strand
GCGCTAAACTTTGGGATTTATCAACAGGCGAATTAAAACATACCTGGCAGAACAGAAATAAACTATCGCTGGTTGCCTTAAGCCATAATGATAAATATGCTTTGACCAATGCAGCATTAAGTCAAACGCGCTTGTGGAAAACATCCAATGGCAAACTACATAAGGAAATTGGGCCTAAATTGATCACCTTATCTTCTGCCGAATTTTCCAGTAATAACAAGTCCCTGCTCACCGGCCATATTACACAGCGCATTGATCTTTGGAATATTAAAACTGGAAAGCTTGTCAAATTCTGGCGCCCCAAGAAAGACAATAACTGGCGACCTAGCGCATCGACCATACTGTCTTTAAACTTCGCTTCTAACAACAAAACCTTTTACAGCATTGCCACTAATGGTTTTATGCAAAAGTGGCGAAAATAAAGGATCACACAGAAAAAATTCAGTTTATATTCAGACAAAACCAGGATAATCAAATTCGTAAACAACATAACTTCTTATAAAAGATAGATTGAATTATTCTTTTATAATAAAATAGCCGTCGTAATTCTATTTTTAAGAAACTGGCTTTTATCGTAAGATACTATTCAGTTATTTTTAATCACAACGAGAGAGAGAGAGATAAAATGAAAAAAACATTAGGTGCATTAGCTACTGTTGCTTTAATTGCTTTAAGCGGACAAGCCTTGGCTGACCAAGAATTAAAAGTAGGTCAAAAAATTTATGACCGCGCTTTTGGTCGTGGTTGTGGTGCTTGTCACGACATCTCTTCTAACCCACAATTGGCTGCTTTGATTAAAGCAGGTGAGTTAGACCAAGCAAGCTTTGCTGAAACTTTGAAAAATGGTAAAAATGGCATGCCAAAAGCTATGGCTGCTATCATGGCAATCAAACCTGTTAAAAAAGCAGGTTACTCTGAAGACGAAGCAATTGCTGCTGTATACAAATACTTAAGCAAATAATGACTTAAGTTTTGCATACAAAAAAGCCGCTTCAAATGAAGCGGCTTTTTTTATACCTAACTATTTTTCAGTGCTCAAATAAGACTATTTACTCACCTTTTCCAAGCTCGGCTTTAGGCGTGTGACCATAGTCCGATAGTCGGTATCGATTTCTTACCCAAATACCTCCAATAGCAGCAATCATTAAGCCACATGAGGTTAAAGTAAGGTAAATCAGGTTTTTTAACTGGGAGATTTCTTTAATAACTGCTTGACTCACCTGGCCCTGACCTGATGTCTTTTCAGGCACCGAATAGGATTGCAATACTTTCACATCATTTTTCAAGTCTTGAATCGTTCCCAAGGAAGAATTCACTTTCCCCATTCGAATACTTTCTTCCAATGTGCGAAGCTTGCTTTCAATTGAACCACTTACCAAGCCGACAAGCTGGCCTTTTAAGGCATTGATTTCTGCTGAAATCACTGGGTTTTGTACAGCATAACTAGCTGGAACAACCTCATGCTTCACTGTAAAATCATCCAACATATTACCCGCAGGTAATAAAAAGAAGCCTAAAACAAAAACAATAACCATTAGTGTAGAAGCCACTAACAACAAAAACCTATTCGCTTTAATTAAGCCATGGTGATGTGGAATATTTTGCAGAACGACGATACCGTGCGGCTCTTTAGTACCACCAAATCCTGATTTTATCTTACGCATATTACACTCATTATTTTTATTGTTCCCCTTTTAGGGATTGTAATAAACACATAACTTTTCATTATACAAGTTTGCCAAAAATATACCTGACTAATTTCAGTTTACACCAAATAATAGGTCAATTAAAAGCAGATAAAAACCAATTTTTTTGAACTACAAAGTTCCACCGCTTGTTTAGCAACTATCAACTTAAGGTGCCATAAAATAGTTTGAGCAAGATAGGATGGGCACGCTATCGCTTTGCCCATCCTACATAAAACATACAGTTGCCAAAGCTATTTCATTTAACCCTAAGCCAAATTCTTTTTAGCTGCAATCCGCATTCTCAATGCATTCAGTTTAATAAATCCTTCTGCATCTTTTTGATTATAGGCACCTTCATCATCTTCAAATGTTGCGATACTCTCATCAAATAAACTATCTGTTTTTGATTCTCTACCAACAATGACTACACTACCTTTGTAAAGTTTAACTCTCACCGTGCCATTAACTGTCACTTGAGTGTTATCAATCAAGCCTTGCAACATTTCACGCTCAGGACTCCACCAATAACCGTTATAAATTAACGACGCATACCTAGGCATTAAATCATCTTTTAAATGAGCAACTTCACGGTCTAGCGTCAAAGATTCCATCGCTCTATGGGCTTTTAGCATAATAGTTCCAGCAGGCGTTTCGTAACAACCTCTAGATTTCATACCAACATATCTATTTTCAACAATGTCAGAACGGCCCACACCATTATCTCCACCTAACTTATTCAGTTTTTCCATGACTTCATTTGGCGTATGCGGCACACCATCAATGGCGACGATATCACCTTTTAAGTAGCTTAACTCAACATAAGTCGCTTTATCCGGTGCATTTTCTGGCGAAACACTCCAGCGCCACATACTTTCTTCTGGCTCTGCCCAAGGATCTTCAAGAATATCGCCTTCATAAGAAATGTGTAATGAATTAGCATCCATTGAATAAGGTGATTTTTTACCTTTTTTATTTTCAACAGCTATGCCATGCTTTGCAGCATAATCCAGTAATGACTGACGAGAGTTAAGATCCCATTCGCGCCAAGGGGCAATAATATGAATATCAGGACGTAATGCATAAGCACCCAATTCAAAACGCACTTGGTCATTGCCTTTACCAGTCGCCCCATGAGAGATGGCTTGAGCACCTGTTTCATTAGCAATTTCAATTAAACGTTTTGCAATTAAAGGTCTAGCAATAGAGGTACCTAATAAGTACTCTCCCTCATAAATCGCATTTGCGCGAAACATAGGAAATACATAGTCTCTGGCAAACTCTTCACGTAAATTTTCTATATAAATTTCTTTGATACCAATGGCTTCCGCTTTAGCCCTTGCAGGCTCCACTTCTTCCCCCTGGCCAATATCAGCAGTAAATGTAACTACTTCACATGAGTAGACATCTTCCAACCATTTTAAGATAACAGATGTATCTAAACCACCTGAATAGGCCAGTACAACTTTATTGATTTCTGACATAATGCCCTAACGCTATAAAATTAAAAATAGTTCAATTATACCGAAAAATG
>DAOWHF010000045.1:0-7813 GCA_030641565.1 Methylomarinum sp. | reverse complement strand
TTAGAATAATAAGAATAATCGGGGCGACACTGTAACGAGCCTTCGACAAATTGAGCGTATTCCAGTAGCTTATTTAAGTGAGGAACTTGCTTACAGGTTTGCTTGAAGAATGCTTCCCTTTGCTGACGATCCATGCCTTTAGCTCGTTCCGTTGGCACAACCAGGCCGACACTGGTTTTTCCTCGCAACACAATATGCCAAATCCAGCCCTGCTCAAATGACATGACAAAGGTGACTGGTTTAACATTGAATAAGTCATCTGCTGAGTGGTTTTTTCGATCTACACCGACATATTGAGAGTTTTTAAAATACCCCCATAGTGATAAAAAGTTTAATTGGCTGCTGATAGTCTGTCTGACTTTAAATTGGTTGGCTAAAAGAGAGTTATACCCACTGGCGTCTATCACATACTGACATTGAATAGTCCCTTCATAATGACTGTCGCCACGCTTGTCGGTATAAATAATTTGCGGGTATTGAGCATCACTAAAATCAACTTTTTTGACAGCCACCTGATTAAATACATTGGCACCGCGAGTTTCAGCGTGTTTTAACAGAATATTATCAAAAATATCGCGTTCAATATGTAAACCTGGACGTGTATAACCAAAATCAGAAAATTTAATTTGATGAACCTGATTATTCCAAACAGTAACGCTACCGGCTTTGGTAACAAAACCTTGTTGCTGGATTTTTTCTGATACGCCTGTCATATCAGTAAATTTCCAAAAATGTGGGATAAGGCTTTCACCTACTTGATTACGAGGAAAATTAGCGCGTTCAAATAAAACCACATCTATGCCAGCCAGTGCCAGATGTGTTGCTGCACTGCTTCCACCAGGGCCTCCACCAATAACAACGACATCACATGCCTTTGGAATGCCATTCATTTAATCTATCCTTAAAATCGTAGTAGCCATCTGTTTACCGATGTTTTGTATTCCATATACTCAGTACCGAACTGTTGTTGAAGTAATGGTTCTTCATAAAACACCACCAGTAACTGAAAGCATATCGCCACACATACGCCGTATAACAACATGAAGGATTCAGCATAAAGCAGTCCCCAAGCTAAAATTACGCAAAGAACACCGAGATACATCGGGTTGCGAGTGTAATGATACAAGCCTCTAACCACTAAGTGTTTAGGTGCTTGAACAGGTGCAGGTGTGCCTCTACCAAAAAACATAAAATCCCAAACACACCAACAGTAAATAGATATCCCAATCACAAACATTAACAAACCAGATAGCAGAAATAGACTATCTGTTGTCATGACTTCTGCAGTGATTAGTAACGGGACTATTACGGCGACAATACCTGGTACTAATAGGGTAAAGATAATGGTTTTAAATAATAAAATTAGCATTTCTATGTATTTTCTTTTTGTAGTAGTCACGATTGATGCGCTTCCTATCGTCAGCATATCCTATATTATTTTCTTAATGAAAGTGGCTCCAGCATTTAACCTATAGTGATTACTCATGTTTGTTCAACTTTTATAATCAAAGGACAAAGTACAAAACCTAACAAAACACCCACAGCAACGACACTTGCTAAAATCCTCAGCGAGGTACTTTCTGCGGTGATAAGGCTACCAAATGCCAGGGCACTAGTTAACATTGAAGCTGCCATTGCTTGATAAGTTAAGCTAATATCGCCACCACGATTTTCTTGATAAAAAATACCGTAATCAACACAAATAGCCACAACCAGTAAAAAACCGACTAAATGTAAAAAGCTAATAGCTACTCCGGTAAAAGACCAAACAGCTAGAATCAAAAATGCCGACAATACGGCTGGCAACAGGGTTTGTATTGCTTTGAATAGGCTTTTATACCGAACAATCAACAACAGGATAATAAGTGTCATTCCGATCATTAACAAAATCTGCGCCCTATCCGTGTAATCTTTAGTCATATTGTTTAGCATATCGCGTTGACTGAAATACTGAACACCGTCTATTTCATCCATGGCTTTTTGCACGGCTTTGGGCTGATGTTCACCTAGCCAAATCATAATAATAGTCTGTTGTTTACCTTTGATGATACGACTATCAATAATTTTTTTAACTGACGTATTAAGCACCTGATCTAACAATAATGATTCTGTTGGTGCATACACCAAGTCACCCAATCGCTTAACCGATAGACCTTGTTGTTTTAATACTTGTTGCCAAAGCGACTGTTTATCTGTGGTCAAATACGTTTGTAAGAGTGTTTGATTATGCTGTTGTTGCTGTGCAGACAGTAACCACGGATAGAGCCCAAAATAATCAGACAACTGGCCTTTTTGTTTTAACTGGTCTAATACCGGATAAACCGCTTCAGTTTTTTGTAATGCGGCTTCAATCGTCTGTCCAGTCACCAGAACGAAGCGTCCTGGTTCTATACTGGTCATGCGCGCACGAATCCGTTTATCATTTTGTTTTAGATAATCCAATTCTGGAGTCAATTCTTGCATATCTTTCATCCAATGCAAGGATTTTAATCCTAGCATTGATACTCCCAACACCATGAGCAGTAAAGTAATCAGCCATGGTCTAAAACGCTGACAAAAAACAGCCCAGCTAGCAATAAGAGGTATTTTTAATTGATGATAATTATTGCTTGTCAAAAGACCAGGAAAGATAAAGCGAGTTAATAATAAGCTGACCAAAATGCCTGTTGCAGCATAAACCGCAACCTGTTGAAACCCCGGATAACCAGAAGCCCCCAACGCAACATAACCAATCATGGTGGTGATGCCACCCAACAACATGCTAGGCCAAATTTTAGCGATAACAGCAACTCTTCTGACACTACTATCGACGGACTGAGCGTGAGCCACGGCATGAATTGGATAATCTATACAAATCCCGACTAAGGTTGAACCTATGGCAACCGTCATGCCATGCACATAACCAAAAACCAGATAAGTGCTGAGGATTGCGCTTAAAATTACGATTGCTAGCAAAGTAAAAACTTGAAATGAAACGCTAAAAGAACGAAATATTAATAAAAATAATAAAACCAAGGCTACAGAAGACAGAATACTGACTTTGGTAATATCACCCTGTATTAAAGTTTGTGTTGCCACAGCAAAGATGGGAACGCCAGTCATTTCAAGCTGGTATAAACTCTGCTGATTTAGTGTGTTAAACACCTGTTTAATGGCTGTTTGTATGCGGCTTTGTTGTGGAGCATCCAAGCCAGCCATAGCTGTCTCTAACACCAGATTCTGGTATTGGCCATCCTGACTCAACACTTGTTGCATCTGCCCTGCTATTGATTGAAAACCATTCAACGTTAATAGCAGCGGATCTTGTAAGGCAATCTGCTTAAACATTGCACCTTGTGGCGATAACAACAGCTTTTTCAGCAATGCAGCTCTTTGTTGTAATCCTTGCTCAGTAAATAATGACTCTAAATCTGGTTCTGGGTTAAGACTATGCATTGCAGCAGCATATTGTGCGTACAAGTCTTGCATGGTTTTAGGAATATTACTTTTCTGTCCAGGCAACCAAACATCTTCCACACCTTCTATGGCGTTTAACTGATTTTGCAATGCTTGCACAAAAGTTTTAGATACTTCTGGCTGATCTACTGATCCGACAGAAATCAGATAGCGCCGTGATAATGTACCCGATTGCATTTCACTGGCTAACAAAATTTCTTCTGCATTATCACCGGCAATAATAAAAGCTGAGAGATCCGTTTTAAAATCAACTCCGATAACAGTACAAAGTGCCAATAAAGGCGGCAATAGATAAAACAGCGTGCTTTGCCATTTTAAGTGCCTCAACAAACTATTCACCAACTAATGTTTGATAGAGTTGCTTGACTGTTGTTTCAAGCTCATCACCAGCCACTACTTTCTGCAAAACAAATTCGCTCAGGTCACCATCTGCTTGTTGGATTTTTATGCTATCGGCTTGTTGATCGACTACTCCAGAGACTGTAATATTAAAACCCGATTCACTGTCTTGTCTTGGCTTTAAATTCATCAGCCAGCGTTGTGGTTTGCTGGTAAATTCAACTAAATAGACAGTGTTTAACAAGGCTTCATCGGCATTAATTAAGGCTTTAAATACAGCCATATTTAGACTCAGTGGGTTATCTTGATCCATTTCGGCTTGATGCCTAACATCATTTTCTGGGTCGAAATAAAACATCTTGTCGCCATCAACAGCCATTAATAAGTGCTGAGGCTGTAACTGCTCTCTAATCATCAAATCAGGCGGTATAGAGTACATATAACCACTTCCCTGCCATGGTTGATCCATCAACTCTAATGTTCGGGTTTCCTGATAGGCAATTTTAACTGCGGTATCTGTTTTCATTCGCTGCATCAATTGAGCAACTGAATCCTCTGCATAACTGAGATTAACCCCTAAAATCAACCATAAAAAGAAAATGTTATAGGCTTTTATCATCGTGCTTGTACGTCCATCCATATTTTTCGACCATTACTAAACATGGTCTTAATTGTTGATTTAGGGTCAGGGATTGTTAAATCTGGAAACCGAAAATGTCGATAGATATATTCCCCCGTGGTCAATAGACCTATCATCAGGTAAATAAACACACCGTTATACAATGCCCACCAGGCATCATTCCCTAAAATAGCCAAGCCCACACACATGATTGCATTAAAGGCAAAGAACCCCGTCCACATGAATGTTAATTGGCGACAATAACGGACAATTTCTGGAGGTATTTCGGGGAACTCTAATCTTACAAAACTTTCGATAAAAGCCGGACCTTTACCTTTAAGCAAAGTACGACCAAAAAAGGTCATCAACATTAACTGAATTAATACTGGCAAAACCTTAGCGGTAACTGTTTGTAAATAATAAGCGCCCAGTAATAAGCCAATCGCAACCAACGCCTTAATAATTTTGGTTTTCACATTAGCCGTTGCAAAAGATTGCAACAGAAATATCCCTGAAAAAATCGCAGGGGCCACCCATACCATGCCACTTTCTATGCCTCTATAAATTAAATACGGGTACCCCAAAAACAAACCAGTCACCACAATACTTTTAATAACAGCCAACATCTAACCGCCCGTTAATCCACAACACTTGAAACTTTTCCTTTGCTAAAATTCACATTAAATTTATTAAAACGACCACTCCAGTACACCCAGGTATCTGCATCTAAATTCATGGTTTCAGTAATAGGAGGATAACCAATGGCAACTATTACTGCCTTTTTACGCATCCCTTTAGCGACTGTGCCCTTTTTTATATGTGTTTTTTCTAGTGAATTAAATGCTCTAAGGCTAACTTTTTTTGGAGCAAAATATTTATCAAACGCCTGAAAAACATCATCTCCCGTATGTTTTTGAACATTTTTAATGACTAAAGGATTAGGTAAACCATCTAATATAACCTCAATAGTTTTAGTGGTTATATTTTGCAATTGAACCTTGGTATTAACTGGAACTGAAGCACCACGACGGAAATTAGTGGTTAAATGCGCTGATTTTTCATAACGAATAACAAATTGAGTGTAATAGCTATCCCCAACCACAATATGAGCAGGTAGCTCTTCTGGCTTTAAGTTTTTTTTGCAAGCAACCAATGACAACATCAACATTAACAAAACAACGCCACGAAATAATATACGCATAATTAACTCTCCTTTCTATTCGGACAATAAACAACAACCCGAGACATTCGAAAATAGATAAGTGAAAACAGCAAAAAAAATACGATGCTAATGCTGATAATATCACCATTTAATGGAATTAAACTCAGTGAACTGATTAACTCAATCATAATCAGGATAATTAAAATTGATGCAATGCTTTTATTATTCAGCTGGGTACAAAAATAAGCGCCTAATGGTGCGCCTATTACCACAACCGGAATAGCTGCCAACCAGTAATCTACTACCTGAGCAGTAAAGCCGCCAATCACAAACACATGCAATGCAAACCCGACCAGTGAATTAAAAGCCATTAACACCACAGAAGTAGGGGTAGCTATTTTCTCTGATAAGCGAAACAACAATACCATTACTGAAAAACAGATAATATCGATACCGTTGCCTACCAACCCTGTCATAATGCCACCAAGGAAGCCTGTCAAGAGCATGATCAATTTTTCTCGACGACAAAAAACTGATAGCGATTCATTGTAAAAACGATCCTTCCAATTAAGTAACAACAGGGGTAATACGAAACTCACAATCATTGCGGTAAACAACATCTTTAACAGATTAGCTGCTAATAACGGTGCAATCACAACAGATGAGAAAACAACGCCAAACAGTCCACCTATGCTCGCCCATAAAATAACGCGCCATTCTACCTTTATACGTATGACAATAATCGTTAAGGTAGCCGCCATCATGCCTATACTCTGAATTGCCAAGGAAAAAACCTTAGAATCTAACGGAGAAATATGAAGGACTTTAGTGAATATTGGGAAAGCAATTGCACCTCCCCCTTCACTGGTAGCACCTGCTATAAAAGACCCAAATACCATGGTGAGCGTAATTGGCCAATTTTTCACTATCACCTGAAGTGAATTGGGGTAAGTACAGCTATACCAGGCAATCCAAATAAATACGATTACAAATAGGCTAAGTAGCAAAGTACGATTAGAAGTACACACTCTATCAGACCGGATATATCACCTTTAATCCCTTAAATAAATAAACCAATAAATCAAACCTACAAATACACTCCCTCCCACAATATTTCCTAATGTGACAGCGAACAGGTTAAACATGAATCCTGAAATATTAAGATTTGATAGATCAACCGAAGCATTAATCAGCGAATGAATATCTGGATTCATCTGTGCAATCATTCCTGCAGGGATAAAATACATATTGGCTATGGAATGCTCAAACCCCATCGCCACAAACCCCGCAATGGGAAATATAATCGCTAATATTTTATCGGTAACCGTATGACACGCAAAACATAACCACACAGCCATACAAACCATGGCGTTACATAAAATACCGCGAGAAAAAGCAACAATAAAGTTTAAATTGACTTTACTATTGGCAATCATCACAGCTTTAGCCCCAACGGCTCCATCGCTTATTAACCATTGATCGCTTAAGTATATTAAAAAAACTACGCCTAAAGACCCTACAAGGTTTCCAAAAAAAACCACGACCCAGTTAATCATCAGTTGCTTAAAGCTTATTTTTTTATCAACACAAGCCATGACTAATAAGTTATTACCAGTAAATAATTCCGCCCCTGCAACAATAACTAAAACCAGACCAAGAGAAAAGACGAAGCCGCCCACTAAACGGGTAATACCTGCACCTAACGTGGAATCATGGATAACAATAGTATAAAACACTGCGGCAAAAGCAATAAAAGCACCAGCCAATAAAGAAAGTGCAAAGACTCTATAGGGGTCTAATGTACTTTTACTAATGCTAATTTGTTCTATACGATTAGCAATTTCTTTGGGTTTATAAGCATCAATGTTAAAATTTTCCATATTTAAATCCTTAATTAAAAGCAAATGTAGCCTTGATTTCACTTCATTACATCAAGTCTACAAAAAACTTAGTTATACTCCGCGCGGTTATGTTTTCGACTTTTATCTTGAGTTGATTTTTGTTGAGAGCAAGGCGCTGAAATAGGCGCATAGCAAGCTACGCAACTATTTCAGCAACGCAGCTATCAGCAAAAATCAGCCAATAGAAAACCGAAAACTTGGCCGTGCGGAGTATATCAATCCAAAAACGTTTTCTCAGAAAATGTGTGTATTTTAACAAGCAGTCCTGCATATTCTGCTGAGTTGTATCGCGCATAATTCAAGTTTTTAAATAACCCTGTTAATTTAACAAAAAAT
>DAOWHF010000305.1:0-5099 GCA_030641565.1 Methylomarinum sp. | reverse complement strand
TGAAATATAAAGTCAGTCTTACGCAGGCTGCTCTTAATGATCTTTATGCCATTAATGAATATTACCTTACACAAGTGAGTGATGATGTAGCATCTGATATTTTGCGTAACATACAAAATACCATACAAAATTTGGAAGACTTTCCAGAGCGCGGCAATATACCTAAAGAATTAACAATTACTGGAAACACACGATACAGGCAGATATTATCCTCTATCTATCGAATTATTTATCGTATTGAAGGCGCTACGGTTTATATCGTGATAGTCATTGATAGGCGAAGAGATGTTGCTACTGCCTTGATGCGCAGGCAGTTAATGTAATTTATATCATCTCTAATGTGCAGATAAATCAGTTACCTGAGCAACGACAATTATTCTTGCCCACAAAAATAAATAACTTCACAAAAATATCAGATAAAACACTTAAAACTACGGTACTTTTTTAGTTTTTCTCGGTACACTGCTTATAACCTTCCCCTCCTTATTATTAGTCTCATCAATATTAATATGATGCGAATAACCCAATCACAAGAAGCCCAAATACAGTGCGTTAAAAATAGCGATGGCATCATTATGCTAAGTAGTTTTGGCGACTGGACTAATGATGCACTTCAAAACGTCACCACGCCACTGGAACAGTTTTCCAAAGCAAACCACAATGTATCAATCCAGTGGGATGTTTCTGGGCTTGGGCATATCGATTCAGCAGGGGTAATGCTTTTTATCCATTATTACGATTTATTAAAATCAAATCATTGCAGCATTGAGATGATTGGGGCGAAATATGAACATAAAAAGATGTACCAGCTGTTGCGCAAGTATGCACAGGGTCGTTCCGAAGGCAAACCTGCATTATCCTCTCGCGCCCTTAAACCGTTTAATAGCATAGGGAAAAGTACCGTCGCATTTGCCGTGGATATAGCTGCATTTTTGGCTTTTATTGGTGAAAACTTTATACATCTGCTGCACTCATTAAAACACCCTCGCAGCATCCGCTTTGGCGCAATTGTTAAGAATATTGAAGAGGCCGGCGTTCGTGCTATTCCTATTATCGCCTTAACCAGTTTTTTGATCGGCGTGGTTATCGCCTATCAAGGTGCGGTACAGCTTGAGAAATTTGGTGCCAATATTTTTATTGTAGATATGATTGGCATTTCCATTACCCGGGAACTTGCTCCGCTAATTACAGCCATAGTAGTAGCAGGTCGTACTGGTTCTTCCTATACTGCCCAACTTGGGGTGATGAAACTTACAGAAGAGATTGATGCCATGCGCACCATGGGGTTTGAGCCTCATCATTTTTTGGTGTTACCACGGATTTTCGCTTTGATGATATCCTTGCCACTGATGATTTTTTTCGCAGATATTATCGGTATTGCTGCCGGTATGTTTATTTCTCATATCCACCTGAATATTTCATATACCGAGTTTTTCAATCGATTACAGACAGCACTTGAGGTTAAGCATGTATGGATTGGTATTTGTAAGGGGCCTGTTTTTGCCTGGCTTATCGCCACCATTGGTTGCTTTCGTGGTTTTCAGGTTTCAAAAAGTACAGAAAGCATTGGGCGGTATACCACCATTAGTGTGGTTAATGCTATTTTCCTGGTTATTGCTTGTGATGCACTTTTCTCAGTATTATTGACGGAGCTAGGTATTTGAATAACACTGTTATCGAAGTATCCAATGTTGTTACCCGGTTTGGTGAAAATATCGTTCATGATGGTATTAGTTTAAGTGTTCGCCAAGGTGAAATATACGGGCTGCTTGGTGGTAGTGGATCAGGCAAGTCCACTTTACTTAAAGAGATGATCATGTTGCTACGCCCTCAGTCTGGGCAGATTAAGGTTCTTGAACAAAACCTGTCAACAATTACCCGAACCGATGCCGCAATACTGCGGAGACATTGGGGGATTCTTTTTCAGAGCGGGGCGCTTTATTCGTCACTCACTGTTGCAGAAAATGTTGGCATAAAATTACGAGAATATACTGATCTTCCATTAGAACTAATTCAGGATATTGTACGAATGAAAATTAACATGGTGGGGCTTCCTGACAATGCAGCCACGCTCTATCCAGCCGAATTAAGTGGCGGCATGGTGAAACGGGCGGCATTGGCGCGCGCTTTGGTTATGGATCCCGAATTACTGTTTCTTGATGAACCTTCCTCAGGCCTTGATCCTATCGGTGCCGAGGCTTTTGATAATTTAATTCTGGAACTACGAGAAATTCTGGGGTTAACGGTTGTGATGGTTACCCACGATTTAGATTCCATCTGGACTACAGTTGATCGTTTTGCCGTATTAGGTGATAAAAAAGTGATTGCTGAAGGCATCCTCAACGAAGTTAAAGATGACCCCCACCCCATTATCAGGCAATTTTTCGGAGGCGTACGAGGACGAATACGAAGACAAAATGGAAAATAAAATCAATTACACACTGGTCGGTCTTTTTGTTGTACTGCTATTGGCTGGGTTGATAACCTTTGCTTATTGGCTGGGAAAATACGGTGGCCAGCAAGAATATAACTACTATCATGTCCATATGTCAGAATCCGTCGCTGGATTAACCACTGATGCTTCGGTTAAATACCGGGGTGTTAATGTTGGAACAGTGGAGCAAGTTCGTCTAAACCCGAAAAATTCGGAACAGGTAGAGCTACTTTTAAAAATCAAGCAAAATACCCCCATCAGAGTAGATACCACGGCCACGCTTAAATCGTTTGGGCTGACAGGGCTTTCTTATGTCGAATTGGCAGGCGAAGGTCATAATACACCTTTACTAACCACTTCGGCAGATGAAATCCCCATCATCCCTGCCGGTTCATCTACATTTGCCCGGATCGATGAGTCCTTGAGTTCTCTTACTACAAAAGCAGCTCTGGCTTTGGATAAATTTAACCTGCTTCTCAGTGAAGAAAACCTGCACAATGTTTCAGCCACACTTGCTGAAATAAAGACCCTGGCTAAAGATATGAGAGCACAACAGGAAGGCTTTCAGGATCTGGTTGATAACGGTGTTATCATGGAAAAACGCGTTACCAAAGCTTTTGATAAAATTGAGGTTGCTTCAATTAGTGTTAAAGAAATGGCTGACAATCTGGAAGAAAATTCATCCCTCGTAGGCCATAATATGAGCCAGGCGGTTGAGCAGAGCCTGGAATCATTTAACCAACTACTATCTGAATTGAATATTCTGGCGAGACATCTACAAAAAACAACCCAAGGCTTCGAAGCTAGCCCAAGCGACCTAATATTTAAAAGCTCCAAGCCAAAACCTGGCCCCGGTGAAGAGGGATACCATGAAAAATAATTTCTACACACCATTAGTTTTATTATTTATGCTCACTGGCTGTGCCATAAACAACGTACCACCTGCCGACATATATACCCTATCGCCTAAATGGAATGACACTAAAGTCCGTACAGAAAGCAAGAAAAACTGCCCTCTTATCCTAAAAATGGCACCTGTACGAGCAACACAAGCACTTATTGGCAATGATATTTTTTATACAGACGCCCAGTATGTCCAGAATAGCTACGCTTATAGTCGCTGGAATAATGCGCCAGTCAAATTGTTACCGATACTCTTTCAGGTCAGCATTGAAGAAAGCCACTTGTTTGAAGCGATAATCCCCCCCACATCTATTTCAAAATCCGACTTAGTTCTGGAGAGCACACTGCTAGAACTTAACCATCATATTAAAAATAACGGAAGCTCAGAAGGGGTGATTAGAATTCGTTTTTATCTGATCAATAATGCGACCAGAAAAATCATTGCAACGAAAGAGTTTGTTTCCAAGGTACCTGCAGCCACCAAAAATGCGAAAGGCGCAGTGGAAGCACTTAACAAGGCAGCAACAGATATTGCCCACAATCTTGTCATCTGGCTTGCTAAATTTGACAAGTTTTAAAATTAATCACTACAGAGATAGCAACTTTCAAGCAGGGCTTACCACCTCAACCTTGCTTGAATTTTTTTATTATTAGTCAAGTAGGATGGGCAAAGGAGCTTTATCCCGTGCCCATCATTATTGTTATAAAACAAGATGGGCACGTCGTTCCTCCTTTGCCCATCCTACGTAGGAATTGTGATTGGTATTATTCCTTTGCACGTTCCTTAATATTCAATCCATACCAACTGTTTACATACAAATACTGACGAATAGGCGTTTTGATTACCAACAATATCAAACCAATGGAATACAAGCACCACACTGCTGCCCATTCATTCATATCATTAGTAGTCATAAATGATAATAATGGCCCCGTAATTAGATGGTAAAGCACCAATCTCCAAGCCCCGTATAATAACGGCAATAGAAATGTTGCATACATATAGGAGCTGGCCATTTGATAGCTACCACTGGCAGGAATTTCCCAAGCTATATGCCAATCACCCGATGTTGAACAGATTTGTTCTCCACAGAAAGGCATATTAAATTTAATATCAGGTATTAGAAGAAATTGATAAGTTTTGTCATAGCACAAACTAGTCCACTCAAATGGGTATATGCGCATCATAAAAACAACTGCGGCAGCAAAACAAAGCACATAAACGGTTGAACTAATACGTTCACGTACACTTTTGGGAATAAAATGCATAGCCACGGCATTGACAAAAAAAGGTTGAAAAGCGATATGCATATAACCTAAAAAGGTCGCTACCTGATTACTGGGGTTATTACATTCATCAATCACTGTATAGGTGTATGCCTGCAATAGTTCCATTAGGGAAAAATAGGCCAACGCGGCGCACAGTACCTTTGACTCCCCTTTGTAATAAAAATAAGCGGTACTGGCAAACCCAGTCACTGCTAAAGCAGCAGATGCTTCTCCACTCCAACACATAAGCTTTCTCCTCTGTTAGGACGAATCCCAAAATAGAAATTTCTTCTTATAATTAAAATCATCATACAGATAGACCTAAATTTTAGGAAAACATCAATTTAGGCTTGGTCTTTTACACTTTTTATGCTATCAATTCTTTATACTAATAAAATGTAATTTTCCTTTCCGCATTATTTAAAAAACACATGACAGTTTCAATACGCGTAATCCTGGTTATCATTTCTGTATTGTTTCCCATTTCATCGTA
>DAOWHF010000194.1:0-5106 GCA_030641565.1 Methylomarinum sp. | reverse complement strand
CATCCTTTATCACCACACTGTGTATTTTTGTCGGCTTGCTTTTTCTCAGTGGTGATATCGGGCAAAATTTAAAAAACATCCCTCTGGTATTAATTTCTGTTATCAGTATTTCATTAGTAGAAGCTTTTTTAATTCTGCCCCATCACTTAAAACACTCATTAGAGAAATCTGGCACTGAGTCGGCCTCTAAAATTAGAGAAAATTTCACACTCTACTTTAATAAGCTACATGAACGCATACATGATTGGGTCACATTACTCATTCGTTATCGCTATGCGTTTATCGGCTCTGTCATAGGATTATTATTTTTATCTGTCAGCCTGTTAGGCTCTGGTGTCGTTAAATTTTCAGCCTTTCCTGATATTGAAGGCGATATATTACAAGCCAGAATATTAATGCCCGTGGGTACCTCTCTCGCGGTCACCGAACAAACCGTTCAACAACTTAACCAAAGTTTGAATCAACTAAACCAAAGCTACAAAGATGAATATGGTGAAGATCTAGTCCATGCAGTGACCCTCAGTTATGGCATGAACGCAGATGCTTTTGAAACAGGCGCTCATGTTGCTACTGTCAGCGCAGATTTGCTAACCTCTGAATTACGAGAACAACCCATCAATGAAATTGCTGAAATGTGGCGCAAAAAAACGGGTGCAATACCTTCTGCGCTCACTATTTCTATCAAAGAACCAATTATTGGACCCGCTGGACGTGCTATTTATATACGCCTGCAAGGTGAAGATTTAAAGCAACTATCCCATGCCTCTCATCAATTACAAAATTGGCTCAAGGGTTACCCTGGGGTTAGCAATTTAATGGATGATTTAAGACCGGGAAAACCAGAATTTACTTTACATTTAAAACAAGGTGCCTACGCACTGGGCATCGATGCACATAGCATAGCCACCCAATTACGAGCGGCCTATCAAGGAATAGAAATACTGGAAACCAGTGTCGGTCTAGAAACCTTTGAAGTTGTGGTTATCTTAGATGAACAATCAAGGGATGAACTGGCCGATTTTGATTATTTCCCTATCATTCACCCACAAACAGGACAAGTCATTCCATTATCAAATATCGCTGAAATCATCTCTAGTCGAGACTATTCGCACATACAACGAATTAATGGACTACGCACTGTCACTATTTATGGTGATATAGATGCTGAAATTAACAATACTCAAGCCATTCTGCAAGATTTACAAAAACAATATCTAGCCGATTTTAAAACCCGTTACCCAGAAATCAGCGTTGTGTTTGAAGGTGAAATAAAAGAAGGTAATCTCACCCGTAGCTCTATGCAAAAAAGTATGCTCTATGGTTTAGCAGGCATTTTTATTCTGCTCAGCTTGCAATTCCGATCCTATACAGAACCATTAATAGTGATGGCGAATATTCCACTGGCGTTAATTGGTGTCATTTGGGGTCATCTATTAATGGGACATGATATTACCATGCCTTCTTTGCTGGGTTTTGTATCTCTGGCAGGTATAGTAGTCAACGATTCCATCCTACTGGTAGAATTTGTTAAAAAACATAACCGAGAAGGCATGACACCTCATGCGGCTGCAGCCAAAGCCAGTCACGCACGCTTTAGAGCCGTATTTTTAACATCACTAACAACCATTGCAGGTTTAACCCCGTTATTATTTGAACAAAGCCCACAAGCTCAAATACTAATTCCTCTTGCGATTAGTATTATCTTTGGTATTGCAACATCAACCCTGCTTGTGTTGTTTGTAATTCCTTGTCTTTATAGCATTATGGAAGACTTTGGTGTCAATGAGAATACAACCCCCGGTATTAAAAGATAATAATTTACCAGATCATCAGCTTAGGGTCAGTGTGACTAAAGTTTAATTTTTTATCACACTGACAGATTAACTTGTGATGATCGGGATTTCCAATCTAGCTTCTAATCCATTTTTCTCATTTGATAGCAACTGGATTTTCCAGTTATGTATATCACATAATTGCTGAACAATTGCCAAACCCAAACCACTGCCACCGGTTGTTTTGTTGCGCGAATTTTCTAATCGAAAAAAGGGTTGGAATACCGCTTCAAGTTTATCAGTTGGAATACCTGGTCCTTGGTCTATTAGCCTAATAATTATTTTGTTCTGATCTTTTGCACAAAACAATTTAACCGGTTTTTGCTCGCTATAACGAAAAGCATTATCAAGCAGATTGCACAACACTCTGCGTAAAGCATTCACCTCAAGATTACAGGAACCGCATTCACTGCTATTCCAGTGAATGATATGGTCTTGTCTTTGGTAATTAGAAACTATTTCAGCAATTACTTTATTGATTTCGATATTAATAGCATGTTGCTTACTCATTCCTTTGACTAATTCGAGAGCCTGTTTGATCAGGCTCTCCATTTCTTTAAGGTCGTTACGCATTCCAGAAATCAACGATGAATTATTAGACTCTTCTATTAGCGCCAAAGCAAGTTGCATGCGGGTGATGGGCGTTCGTAAATCATGAGAAATACCAGCAAAAAGTATGCTTCTATTAGAGATTAATTGTGTAATTTCTCGTGTCATTTGATTGAAGTTACGCGCTAGCATAACAAGTTCTTCTGTACCGGTTTCAGGGATTTGGGTAGTTAGATTCCCTGAACCCAATAAATTGACTGCATTAGATAAGGTGGTTATGGGGTGAATGATACGACGCACTAAAAGCATGGTAGTTATCAGAATGAGTAAACAGCCTGCTACTAGAATTCCCATGATTGCTTTAGAGGGATGAGGACCCAAACGCTCATGTAAAAAACCTATTTTGACCTGTTGGTCTGCTTGAGGAATAACAACCCAAAAACAAAGATCCTGTTCAACACCTTGCTTAATACTGATTGCTTGTCCAGTATGATGATGTAACGCCTTTTCTAGTCTAGGGATAAAGGGGTAGGAGGTGGTTATGTTTAAAAAAGGAACATTATCATCTGTAATGAATAAGTGATGTTGTTCGCGTAAATGTGACTGAAACGCTGCTTTTTTATTGGGAGGAAGAGAGAACCATGATTTACTAAGAATATGCATTAGACCTCCCAAATCATCTGCCGCTCTGTTAGCCATAGGCCCTAAGATAAAATGAAAGACCAAGAGTAAGGATATTAGAGTGAAACTCAATAACCCAAATGCCAGCGTTAAACTTGTTTTAAAGTAAATGGTATTGTAGCGACGGAAAAATGTCATGATGCAGACGGACTGGGTACAAATTGATAACCTTTTCCCCATACTGTTTGGATATAGAGTGGTGAGGTAGTGTCAATTTCAATTTTTTGACGTAAACGCATGATTCTTACGTCAATACTACGGTCGAACGGGGCGCAATCATAGCCTTTGAGCTTTTCTAAAAGGTCATCTCTACTTAAAACGCGTTTAGGGTTTTCTACAAAAATTTCCAGTAAGGAAAACTCACCGCTAGTTAAGATCACTTTTTCCCCGTCACGACGAAGCGTCTGGTTGTTGGTATTAAATTCATAGTTACCAAAAATATAGCTTTCTGGATTTTCCCCAACACGACTGGTTTTTTCGATGTTTCGTCTACGTAATACTGAGCGAATACGGGCAAGTAATTCTCGCGGATTGAACGGTTTGGCCAAGTAATCATCCGCACCAATTTCCAGACCAATAATACGGTCAACATCTTCACCACAAGCTGACAGCATAATAATAGGTATCTGTAACTTACTATTCAGGCGTTTGACGATACTTAGCCCATCTTCACCAGGTAACATTAAATCAAGGATAATCAGATCAACCAATGACTGACTGAGATACTGATCCAGTGCTATTCCATTTTCTACTGATGCAACGGAAAAACCTTGTTTATCAAGATATTGACAAAGTAGCTTACATATCTCTATGTCATCATCAACAACTAGAATTTTTATTTTATTTTCACTGTTCAATCAAACATCCGAATCTACTAAATTTCTCATGTATTAATTTTACCTGTGTTTTGTTCAAGCAAGTAGACATTTGGGCTGTTTGTTACATCTTGTTACAAATTAACTGTTTTACGAAATGTTTTAGCAATACCTTTTATCTAAACTGACTCGGCAATTCATTGAATAAAATCATTGAAAGGCACTATATAAACCTTTCAGGAGAATAGGAACACAATGAAAAAAATTCTTATAAGTCTATGTGTATTAGGAATGGCTAGTTATAACGGCTCTGTTTCAGCGGGAAATATACATAACAAACAACATAAAAAACAACTGGATATGTCCTTAAGGGCAATCATCAATTCACAGTCATTAACGGGTAATCCATTGTTAAACCGGACTGTCCCCGATATTAACAGTCCACAAGCTCAATTAGGTATGGATTTATTCTTTTCTAAAACCTTGGGTGGTGAGTATGACTCGGCTTGTGTAGCCTGTCATCATCCTGCACTAGGCGGGGGAGATAACTTAGCATTACCAATTGGTGTAGAAGCAGATAATCCAGATTTATTAGGTCCAGGACGTACAAATAATAATGCAGCTCATAACCTTGAAGGTGGACCACCTGTTCCCAGAAATGCGCCAACTACGTTTAATGTTGTGGCCTGGGATAAATTCCAGTTCCATGATGGACGGGTAGAGAGTCTTGATAAGACACCGGGCGCTAATGGTGCTGGGGAGTCAGGAATACGAACACCTGATTCAGTCTTTGGGGTTGCAGATCCTTTAGCCGGCAATAATTTAGTTCATGCGCAAGCAAGATTTCCTGTTACTTCAAATGAGGAAATGAAAGGCTTTGATCATAGTGAATATACCGGTCAAACCATAAGAGAGCTACTTGCAGGCCGTCTTGCTGGCTATGGTAATGAAAGCGATGCTTTGATTAATGTTGATCATTGGCTAGAGAAGTTCCGAGTTGCTTTGTCAGATGCAGAAGGTAGTGCTGAAGAATTAATTACCGAGCAAAATGTATCTATGCTAATTTCGGAGTATGAACGCTCACAAGCCTTTGTTAATACGCCATGGAAAAGATATATAGAAGGTAATAAAAACGCTATTTCGGCAAATGCTAAAAAAGGAGCGGTATTGTTTTATAGCTCTAGTTCCGAGGGTGGTGCTAACTGCTCTAGCTGTCATGCTGGTGATTT